>CAYZGF010000222.1:0-2571 GCA_964477595.1 uncultured Algimonas sp. | reverse complement strand
TGCCATTCGGTTTTCTCGCGCCGTTCACCGGATTGCTTGTCGCGCCAGTTCTCTGACGTGGCGATGGAGAAGTTCGCGACTTTACCGCCATTGCCAAATGTGCGGATTTCCGGATCATTTCCGAGATTACCGACGAGGATTACTTTATTGACTGAGCCTGCCATGATGCACCTATTGTAATTTTGTTCTCTTTATGTTCTAGCCGACTTATTGCAGGGCTGCAAGCTGCGGCTTCATTCACCTTGTTTTGGGTCGGGTCGGCATCTATGTCCACGGCCAGCCGTAGATAAGCTGTTAAGAACCGAGACCAATCCTTCATGGCCATGTTAAAAAATATCGAAGTCCGCGGCGCGCGCGAGCATAATCTCAAAGGCGTCGATGTAGACCTCCCACGTGACAAGCTGATCGTGATCACGGGATTGTCCGGCTCGGGAAAGTCCTCTCTCGCCTTTGACACAATATATGCGGAAGGCCAGCGCCGATATGTGGAGAGCCTGTCGGCTTATGCGCGGCAGTTTCTTGAACTTCAGTCCAAGCCGGATGTTGACTCTATTGAGGGTCTCTCCCCTGCCATTTCAATTGAACAAAAGACCACGTCTAAAAATCCCCGCTCAACCGTTGGGACGGTTACGGAAATTTACGATTATATGCGTCTGCTTTGGGCGCGGGTCGGCATTCCCTACTCCCCCGCAACAGGTCTACCGATTGAGAGTCAGACCGTTTCGCAAATGGTCGACCGCACCATGGCTCTGCCGGAAGGGACAAAGCTCTACGTTCTGGCCCCTGTCGTCCGAAACCGCAAAGGCGAGTTCAAAAAAGACCTCGCGGAATATATGCGTCTCGGATTCCAACGCGCCAAAATTAATGGCGAATTGGTTCGGATTGAAGATGCACCTGATCTCGATAAGAAATTCAAACATGACATCGACGTTGTCGTTGACCGGGTCGTTGTTCGCGAAGGTTTGGAGACACGCCTCGCCGACTCCATCGAACAAGCGCTACGGCTTGCGGATGGTTTGGCCGTTGCCGAAGATGCAACCTCCGGCGAGCGTATTTTGTTTTCAGAGAAATTCGCTTGCCCGGTCTCAGGCTTTACACTGGCCGAAATCGAACCTCGATTGTTTTCATTTAACAACCCACAAGGCGCTTGCCCCGTTTGTGACGGCCTCGGCAAGGAACTTAAGTTTGACGAAGGCCTGATTGTTCAGGACACATCGCGCAGCTTGGCTGGCGGCGCGATTGTGCCTTGGTCGAAAACGCCGACTAGCCTGTATATGCAAACGCTGAAAGCGCTATCGAAACACTATAAATTCAGCGTGGACAAGCCTTGGTCCAAACTCTCGGACGACGCGAAATATGTCGTGCTTTACGGGACAGGCAAAGAGCAAGTGAAGTTCGAATATAAGGACGGTAAACGCAGCTATAAGACTGAGAAGACCTTCGAAGGCGTAATCCCGAATCTTGATCGCCGTTACCGCGAAACAGACTCCACATGGATGCGCGAGGAACTGTCCAAATATATGTCTGACGCGCAATGCGAAACCTGCGAAGGCAAGCGCCTTCGCCCCGAAGCCCTCTCCGTACGCGTCGCCGATATGGATATTTCCATTCCGGGAGAGCTTTCCATCAAGGACGCCTATGAGCGTTTCGATCGCCTCCGCACGACACTCTCAGCAAAAGATATGGAGATCGCTGAGCGGATTTTGAAAGAGATTCTGGATCGTCTGAAATTTCTGAATGCCGTGGGTTTGGATTACCTGACACTTGGACGTGGATCAGGCTCGCTTTCCGGTGGTGAGAGCCAACGTATTCGTCTCGCCTCTCAAATCGGGTCAGGGCTAACGGGCGTTCTTTATGTCTTGGACGAACCGTCTATTGGTCTGCATCAACGCGATAATGAGCGCTTGCTGGAGACGCTCCAAAACCTGCGCGACCTCGGCAATACCGTTATTGTGGTGGAGCATGATGAGGAAGCCATTCTCACGGCGGATTATGTCGTCGATATGGGCCCGAAAGCCGGCGTCCATGGCGGTCAGGTAATTGCCGCCGGTACCCCTGCGAAAATCAAGAAATCCAAGACGTCTATAACCGGGCAATATCTCACAGGTAAAAAAGAGATCGCCCTGCCCGCCAAACGCCGCAAGGTCGATCCAAAGCGCGTGATCAGTATTCGTGGCGCGCGCGGGAATAATCTCAAGGACGTTGATGTTGACTTTCCCCTCGGCCTTATGACCTGCGTCACTGGAGTTTCAGGCGGCGGTAAATCTACGCTGACCATGGAAACGCTCTATAAGCAAGCGGCGCGGACGCTGAATAAATCCTCCGTCCAGCCCATGCCGCATGATAGTGTTGAGGGTCTCGACCAGCTCGATAAAATCATCAATATTGATCAATCTCCAATTGGTCGAACCCCGCGGTCAAACCCTGCGACCTATACAGGCGCATTCACACCTATTCGTGATTGGTTTGCCGGACTGCCGGAGGCAAAAACACGAGGTTATAAGCCGGGGCGCTTTTCATTTAACGTCAAAGGCGGGCGCTGCGAAGCTTGCCAAGGCGGCGGCGTGATCA
>CAYZGF010000221.1:0-3962 GCA_964477595.1 uncultured Algimonas sp. | reverse complement strand
GAAGATGTCACGCTTGAATTCACAGAGGACGGGATTGCAGAAATTGCGAAACTGTCGGCCGAGGTAAATGCAAATGTGGAGAATATCGGTGCGCGTCGATTACATACTGTGATGGAACGCTTGCTGGACGATATCAGCTTTACGGCGTCAGATAAAAGCGGCCAGACATTTGAGATCGATGCAGATTATGTCCGTGAACATGTTGGTAAACTCGCCAAGGACCAAGACCTCAGCAAGTTTATTTTGTAGCGCGCAAGTCTAAAAGAGAGCCAGTACCTCTTTGCGCGCTTTCTTCAGAACGGCTTTTGAAAAGCCCGCTTTGACCATGACGTGAGCGCCAAAATAGGAGGTCCAGATGAGGTCGGCTTGATCCGCCGCCTTTGTTCCTTTGACGCACGCTTTTATCGCTTTGCGCAAACGAGACAGAGAGGCTGAAACTTTGTCTTCAACGTCTTCATCGAATGGAGCTTGATCAATCGCAGCATTGCAGAGCAAACATCCCCAGCGGCCTTGTGGCGTTTGGGCGGCATCAACATGCGACATGAAAAGTGCGCCAATTCTGTCTTTTGGGGACTGACTGTCATCACGTAACATTTGGACTCCGGGGGTCACATATTGGACGTTATAATCCGAGATCGCATGTTGATAGAGCGCACGTTTGTCGCCAAAGCTGGCATAAAGGGAGCCCTTATTGAGCCCAGTTGCCTTCATGATATCGGCATAAGATGCGCCTTCAAAGCCATGTTGCCAAAACACGTCGCGGAGCGCGCTCTTCACGTCAGCTTCGTCAAATTTTCTAGGTCGGGCCATATCGTATTGCTTTCACGGGTTACTCTCGTGTTTGTGATATAGTTATTATTGACCATTTGGTCAAGTCATGTATTTAACGCTCAAGGCCGCCGGGCAGCTCTCCCCTCCCTCGCTTAACCCGGCGGTCTAAATATTTAACCTAAATTGGACCATTTGGTTCATAACCAAGAGAGACTGAAAATGACTTTAAATACTACAGCTAAAACTTACATCAAAACTGTTGTCGCAAGCCTTGTGATCTATGGCGGCGCCTCCGCGACAGCGTTATGTGCGGCAAACCTGGCCCATGCAGCGGAACCTGCGGTCGCGGTGGCCATGGTCGATACAGCAAAAGCCGGTAGCTTCGAAAAAAGCTCATTTAACATCAAAGGGGATTGGGAAATCGTCAAAGAAAACGGACAAACGATTTTCCGCGTCTCTGAAGACTTCAAAACAAAGAATGGCCCGGATCTGAAACTCTTCCTCTCACCCAAGACGGTGGACAGCGCGACCGGCTCTACGGCAACGCAAGATGCGGTTAGATTGGGCGTTTTGAAATCAAATAAAGGCGGACAGGATTATATCATTCCTGCCAATGTCGACCTGTCACAATTCGGATCCATTTTGATCCATTGCGAAGCCTTCTCCAAACTCTGGGGCGGCGCTAACCTGTAGCTCCAAAGCTTCCCCATGAGTTGCCTGTCCGTGCCGCCCCGCACGGGCAGGCTTTAGCGTTTGAGAAAAACATACCAAGCTCCCGTCCCGCCATGTTTTATATGGGCCGGTGCATAACTCGCAATTAAAGGCCGAACCGTTGGTTCCGCTATCCAATTCGGAAAATTTCGGCGCAAAACGCCATCCCCGCGAAGACCTTTACCCGTCACAACCAGCAGGCAATATTTATTCCGGTTCGACGCCCGCATGATAGCGCGATGCAAAGCCGGGCGCGCCATGTTCTGCGTCATATCATGCATATCAATTTTTGCATCAATCTCTATGCGCCCGCGACGCACACGCTTATCCTGATTAATATCCAAGGACTGTGGCAGTGGTTTCGAACGTGCGACTTCCGCTGCTGGAATACGCAGCATATTCGCGAAGTCTTCGCGTGTCGGTAGGGGCTTCGCGCTACCTTTGCCCTTTGGACGGCGGCGCGGACTCACCGTTTTTGAGACGTGACGCCAAATCTTGGTCTCGCCCGGTTTGAGAGGGCGGTCCGTCATGAGCTCAACGGGCCTGCAATATTTCGCGGCAGAAGGAGCGTCCAGCGCACAGGGTGCTTTTGAACCCCTGCGCGGTCACCTGCATCCTTGCCGGAGCCAAAAAACAAATCCGCCCGTAACGGGCCTTTGATCGCACTGCCCGTATCTTGCGCGGCGACAAGAACACCCGTGGGCTGCCCGCGATAATCTCCGGGTCGCGTTGGCAGAATTGTCTCCAACCAAACCAGACTGCCATAGGGATGATAGCGCGGATCAACCGCTATCGCGCCCATCGCCGTCAAAGGCACGCGCATGGCCCCTTGCGGCCCTTCACCGGGTCGAATGGATTGTTCGGTAAAGTAAATGTAGCGCGGATTTTCATTCATCAAATCCCGCGCTGCCTGGCGACCACTCCGTTCCATCCAATCCGCAATTGACTGCTTAGACGCCTGCTCCCGTGTCAGCTCACCGCGCCGAATCAGAACTACGCCGATTGAGCGATAAGGCTTCCCATTATTGGCGGCATAGGCTGCGCGTAAAATCCGGCCATCTGCATATTTTAATCGCCCAGAACCCTGAATTTGCAGGAAGAAAACATCAATCGGACGACCATAAGCGATAACGCGTGATGTAGCTGCACTCACCTGAGCGCGTGGTAAAGCCAGCTTATCTTTCGAACTTGGCTTAGCAAGAATAGGTTCCGAAAACTCGGCATCCGCTTTCAATCTCACCTCAACCTCAGGCTCATAATATCCCGTGAGCAAACCATCCGCACCTTTCGGTGTTGTCAAAGATACGGGGGCGAACCAACTTTCAAAAAACTGTCTCACATCAGCTGCGACGGGGTCCACTGACATCAAAACCGCCGCGCTTTGGCATGTTAAACGCCAGTCCCCAAATGTTCCATATTGTGGTAGGTTCGGATTGAGAAGCGCGCTCTCCTCTGCGCCTGCCCAGGTTTCACATCCCCGCACAAAAGCTTCCAACGCTGGCGTCGGGTCATGCTCTGCCCAATAGGACATAGCCATAAAACCTGATGGCTCCGGCGCTTCAATAACAGGCTCGGGTGGCGGCTCAGTTGGTGCAGGCGGAGGCGTTTGAACACGCGGTGCAGGTGGCGGCGTTGGAAGCGGTTGCGCCTCCGTCAGAACCCCTGGATTTTCAACATCCGGATCGGGATAATTTGGCTCGGTCGGCATGGTCGTGCAAGCCGCAGCCAAACTGCACATCAATAACAGGCCGAGGATGCGGCGCATTTCTAGGCCGTTGTATCAGGGGAAGGATCAGCCTCCAGCGTGTCGCCTTCGCTTGGCTCGACATTGGCAAGGCGCCAATTCAAATCATCGCCTTTCATATCCCGCACATATTCCCAAACTTCGGACACAGAGGAGAGAACATCAGGATCCCCCATCACCAATTCACCCTCAGCATCCCGCAACGCAGACGTCAGGTCAGCTTCATAGAGAACGGAAATATGCGCGATGCTGCCTTCGGTCTTGGCAGCTTTGATAGAGGCTTTCCGCAGACGGCCTAAATCCGTGATTTGCGTCTGCCCGGCTTCCTCGCGTGCCGTGATGGCCTCGTCATATATCGCATAAGTTTCATCTGTCAGCAGATCACTCAAAAGCTCGCGGTCACCATTTGCGTAAGCCTCCAGGATCATCGAATAGGCGGCTGTCGCACCGCTCATAAAATGCGCGATCGAAAATGAGGGATCGAGGCGCGTAATCCCTGACAGACCTAAACGCTCGACTTCAGGGTCAGCGTCCGGCTCGACTTTGCGATTCGGGTCCTCCATGCCAAAATCGACCGGATCAGATTTTTCTTCCGGCACACCACCGAAACCCGTTTGTTTTCCTAAAACAGAATAAAAAACGACAACTACAACTGTGGCTAAAGCCGCATAAATTATCACGTCGAACATGGAAGACCTTTATCTCGCGGATTACGGACCTATATACGGCCTAACAG
>CAYZGF010000220.1:0-4029 GCA_964477595.1 uncultured Algimonas sp. | reverse complement strand
CGAAAGTGGCGTCAAAACAATCCAGCGCGGATCGTCTAATCACGAAATTTAACCGTGAGTGGGCGGGCGACATCATGCGCGCCTATACGGATTGTATCTACTAAGAGCGCAACTACTAAAACGTATCGGTGACTTCGATGGAAATCCGCTGACCGCGTTTGCGGCGTGCGATTTCACGTCGCGTAAGATCGCCACGTCGGTCCCCGTCAAAGACAAAGCGTTGACGTTTAAATTCAAAGTCCGCGATATTTTGCGCTCTCAATGTCCATTGCATTCCAAATAAATCTTTGTGGATCAGGGACAATTCAAATTCGGGTCTGATAAAATCATTCGACACCAGTTCATCAATACGGAACCTATCCTCGCGAAGTCCCTGCTCAATTTCGGCCTCAATGGCAAAGGGCGTGCCGTCAATATCCCAGCGGGCCTCAATCTCATAATCCCAGAGCGTTTGTCGGCTGATGGGTCGTTTTTCGCCCGTAATCGGATCCGTCAAACGACTGTCAGCGATCAAGCCTTCAGCCGTCAGACGCAGACCTTTAAGTGTGTCGTCGAGAACCCAGGTGAGATTTGCTTCTACACCATATAATTGCGCATTTGTGTCCAGATTGCCGGGGCCTTGGACGAGGCTTGTCGTGCCGTCACCATTATCGACGGCAAAGAGTAATTGCTCAACCCGGTCTTCGATCACATCGTAAAATAGCTTAGCGCGTCCTGAGAGGCCTGTCGGATTTTGATGTTCCACCTCTAATTCGGTTTCCCAAACTTGCTGCGGTACAAGGCTTTGGCTGCCCTGATCGGCTGTACCTTCTGCAAGGCTGACATCAGAGACGAAATCTCCAAAATCGAGTTGTCCGACACTTCGTTCCAATTGGGCCCGTATTGTCCAATCCGGTTTGAGATCATATGAGGCGGAGACAAAACCTTTTGGGCGGAAGAATTTTTTCGGACCGTCATCGCCTGATAAAACTTCCAAAATAGAATATTCCGCACCCAGTGAGGTTTGGAAATCAAGCCTGTCAGTTGCAGACCAACTGCGCGAAAGATTGATTTGCGCGCGGTCTTCTTCCACGCGAACACTCTCGCGGCTGACGTCACCCTCATCCGCAGAAAATTCCGTATCTGAGTCAAGAAGGTTGATGGCGCCTTCCAAAGACAGAGCCCAATCTGAGGTGTCTCCCGTTTTCCACGTATATTCGGCGCGGGCGATATATTCGGTTTCCAAATCCCGCCTCACGAAAAGCTGGGTGAAGTCACCGGGATTACTATCGTCAAAGAGAAAGCGACTTGTGAAGTTGAGATCTTGGCGATTATGTAACCCAATGAGTTTCAGTCGCCCGTTTCGTCCCAATCCATCCAAATCGAACCCATAATCTCCGCTGATTTCATATTCATCCCTATCGTCCCCATTGCGGGCCAATGACGCGCCGGATAAAAGCGGGTCGTTGCGGTCTTCAAAAAGCTCCGAAACGCTTACATTTTCATTTCTGCGCGAGGCTGACAGATTGAGATGGCCAACGTCACCATTGTCGCGCGCGAGGGTCAGATTGAGATTTACACTCGGACGTTCCAGGTTAAATTTTATTTTCTCGGCCCGGTCTTGGGTCACATTCCCGTCGCCGTCGAAAAAGGTCTCGTCGCCCAGTTCAGTAAAAAGGAATTGGCCGAAATCAATACTGCCAACCGCTTCAATATTTCCTGTCTTGGCGGAGAAGTTGACACCGCCATCGCCGAGTTGAGGTTGAGAGTCTTCTTCAAAGCGGAACGCCCAGTTCCAGCTGCCGGAGAGCTCGCCGGTTTTGGCAATAATATTGGCAACCTGACCATTCAGACCGGGAATGTCCAAGGTCGCGCCATCGACAATCTCAATACGCGTCACATTATTGGCCGGGATGCGGCGCAGGATTTCATTTGCGCCGGAGGACTTTGACGAAGGACGGCGTCCGTTGATCAGGATATTCAGAGAGGCTTGCCCAAAGCCGCGCTCACCGCCTTCACCGCCGCGAATCTCAAAACCCGGAAGGCGGGCGACCATGTCTGCGGCTGTTTGCGGCGCGAATTGTGTGAAATACTCGGGAGTATAAGTTTGGATTTCGTTTGCGGTGTCGGGCGTGACGGCCGTGTCTGTTTCTTGCGAGAGCGCAGGGGTAAGCGCCGACCCGAAAGCCGCTGTAACCAACAGTGTTGTCAGCGTTATGCGTTTCACCTGAGAACCCCAAATCAAGCTACGATAAATCCGTATCAGCGCCCCCTAGTCCACCCAAAGTTTCATCTCAACCCTTCTCGCGCGATATGGTGAAGATATTCGCAGACCGCAGCGACGACGTTGCGCTGGATTGCACGGTGTGTCACAGGCGATGGCAAGATGGAAAGCTCCCCATCAGGTGACTTTTCGTAAGACTAAAATTTTAAGGGGATTTTTATGGCGGATACGTTGAGCGCCGAAAGTGCGGTAGCCGGAAGAGATACGCGCTTTTTTGGCCATCCTGTCGGATTGGCAAATCTATTTGTAACGGAAATGTGGGAACGCATGAGCTATTACGGGATGCGCGGCATACTCGTTCTGTTCATGACTGCCGTCATCGCCGAAGGCGGTATGGCGATTGGGACTGCGACAGCTTTCGCGATCTATGGTTTATACACGGCCTCCGTTTATTTCATGGGTCTACCGGGGGGCTGGATCGCGGATCGTCTTATCGGAAGTCAGAAAGCTGTCTGGTATGGCGGCATTGTTATCATGTGCGGACATATTGTTTTGGCTGTGCCCGGAACCGCTACATTTTTCATCGGTTTGATATTGGTCGTGCTCGGAACAGGTCTGTTAAAACCGAATATTTCGGCCATGGTTGGACAACTTTACGAGTCTGACGATGAACGCCGCGATAGTGGTTACGCCCTTTATTATATGGGTATCAATATCGGATCGATTATTGGCTATATGGTATGTGGCGGCTTAGCGGAAAAAGTTGGTTGGCATGTCGGCTTTGGTGCTGCGGCTGTGGGTATGGCGTTGGGTCTGGTTGTGTTTCATTTCACAAAATCCACGCTCAAAGGTGCAGGCGAAAAACCGGCTTCACCTATGACCCCAACGGGAGAGCGTCGCAGCTGGATGGTTATTGGATTATTCCTCGTGGGTTTGGCTATTGTGACTGCTCTGATGTTGACGGGCGTTTTGAAAATTGACCCCATTGCGATTTCCAAAGGCACAGCTGTTGGTTTTCTATGTATCTTTATTGCCTATTTCTGCTGGATTTATTTTGGTGGGAATCTCAGCAAGATTGAGAAGAAAGGCATGTGGGCTTTGCTTTTGGTTTGCGTTGCCTCGACCTGTTTCTGGTCAGGCTTTGAACAAGCGGGATCATCGCTAAACCTGTTTGGTCGTGATAATGTTGATCGGGACATGTTCGGATGGGAAATGCCAACCACATGGCTCCAAAGCATCAACTCATGGTTCATTATTCTACTTACGCCGTTTTTCGTTTATTTCTGGCTTTGGTTAGGACGTAAATTATCCACGCCCGCCTATGGCATTAAGATGGGTGTTGGCCTTGTCATTATGGGTCTCGGTTTCGTTGTCATGATCTACGCTGCGCGTGCAGCTGCTGACGGGAATGTCACGGTTTTCTGGCTCGTTCTGACATACTTCCTGCATACAGTTGGTGAATTGTGGTTGAGCCCGATTGCGCTTTCAGCGGTCAGTAAGCTTTCGCCCAAGCGCTATATGGCCCAACTTATGGGTCTGTTTGTTCTGACCTATTCTATGGGGAACATTATTGCGGGTCTTTTGGCCGGCGGATTCGATCCTGAAAACGTTGCAGAGATGCCGGCATTGTTCACAATGATTTCGACATTTGTCATCGGTGTGGGTGCAGTGGTTCTCTTGGCAGGCTTCTTCATCAAGGGCTGGGAACGCGAAGTCGAAGTTGAGAGAACGCGAACGGATGCTCTTGAGGCGCAGTAGCTTCAGAGCTGTGCATATTTAAAAGAAAAAGCCCGCTCATTTGAGCGGGCTTTTTTATTGGCTTGGGT
>CAYZGF010000219.1:0-4078 GCA_964477595.1 uncultured Algimonas sp. | reverse complement strand
ATCTCGACGCGCTGATTCCGGTCTTGGAAAACGTCAAAAAGATGAAAGACGGCCCGACGCTTATCCATGTCGTGACGCAAAAGGGGAAAGGCTACGCACCTGCCGAAAATTCCGCTGATAAATATCACGGCGTCTCCAAGTTTAATGTCGTTACGGGCGAGCAGTCCAAAGCCAAAGCCAATGCGCCGAGCTACACTAAAGTCTTCGCCGAAAGTCTGATTTCCGAAGCCCGCAAAGATGATAAAATTGTGGGTATTACGGCGGCGATGCCGGGCGGGACGGGTATGAAAGAATTCGGGCAAGTCTTCCCGGACCGCATGTTCGATGTCGGGATTGCCGAACAACATGCCGTGACATTTGCGGGTGGGCTAGCCGCGGATGGGTATAAGCCCTTCTGCGCGATTTATTCGACCTTCCTGCAACGCGGGTATGACCAAGTCGTCCATGATGTGGCGATCCAAAATCTGCCTGTTCGTTTTGCAATGGACCGCGCGGGATTGGTCGGGGCAGACGGCCCAACCCATGCCGGCGCATTTGATATTGCCTATCTCGGTTGCCTACCAAATATGGTCCTCATGGCGGCAGCGGATGAGAACGAACTGGCGCGTATGGTTGCAACAGCTGTGGCCCGCGATGATGGTCCGACAGGGTTCAGATATGCACGCGGCGAAGCCACGGGATGCGGAATTGATCCAAACCCACAGCCGCTCGAAATCGGTAAAGGCCGGGTTCTGCGCGAAGGGTCCAGCATTGCGATTTTCTCTTATGGTACGCGCCTCGGCGAAGCGCTCCTCGCGGCTGAAAAGCTTGAGGCTCTGGGTCTCTCCGCAACAGTTGCGGATGCACGCTTCGCGAAACCGCTCGACACGGAATTGCTTTGCCGTTTGGCGGATGAGCACGAAGTCCTCATCACGATTGAAGAAGGCTCGGTCGGTGGGTTCGGCGCATTCTGTCTCCACGCGCTGGCCGATGCGGGACGCCTCGATAGCGGCGTAAAAATCCGCACTATGACGCTGCCGGACACATTCATCGACCAAGACACACCTGAGCTCATGTATAAGCAGGCCAAGCTGGACGCTGACTCCATCGTCGAGAAAGTGTTTCAGGTGATCGGACGGGATGTGGCGGATATGCAGGGGCTTGCGTGATTTCGAGGCTTCACTGGCTCTTTCTTTTTTTTGTCATATTGGCCCTAAGCGCGTGTGCAACGCAGCCTGTCTATCCGTCGCCAGAAATGAATATAGTCGCCCGCGACTTAGCGGTAGATATCACCAAGAAATCTAAGCCTATATTGCTCGAAGAACTGGCGATGAAGCAAGCCGAATGGAGAGCAAAAGAGCCTAATCATTATAGATATTTTTATACGAATTCGAGCTACTTCATCTGCAGCGTAAGTTGTGGTCCGTTAGAAGTTGAAGTTCTGGACGGTGAAGTGGTTAAGGTGACCTATCGCGGGAAACGGAGAGCTGGATTTCTGAGTGGTGATATATTGCCCAAAACTGATTGGGATAGATATGGGGTTGATCAACTTCTCTCAAATGAGCTGAAGTTTATTCAGAATGCCAAGCCGCTCTCCGGCGATGGATGGACCGAGGAAGATCGTTTAACGACTTATATTGATTATGATTCTGAATGGGGATTTCCGAGCATTATCGCTTCAGAACATCCTTACGATTATCACGGCGAGTCCGTAACTATGATCTATGATTTCCGACCTTTAGAGTAATCTTTGATGCGTGTTAGTGGTGACCTAGTATCAAATTCCGTTTTTCAATCAACGCTCCACTCATCGCCTTCATCAAAGCCTTGACTTTAGGGCTAGCGCGTAGGTCGGGATGGGTGAGGACCCATAATCCGTAGAGTGGAATTGCGGGAGCATCATTCAATCGTACAAGTTCAGGAACCTGATCGGCCATAAAACAGGCGGCGCGGGACAGGCCTTGCCCATGTTTAAGGGCCAGGTGCCTCGAGGATATGTCATGAATGACATAGCCAATTGGAGCGTTTGGGTGTGAGGTTGTGGCGAGCCAAGCCGGGTCCGCTGTTGAACTTATCCAATGTCGTTCATCTGGAGGCGTGTTTTCTAAATAATCCCGTTGACCATATTCACTCAGGCCGACGGTACAGATTTCTCGGCCGACCAAATGATCGGGCGGGTTAGCTTGTCCCCGAATGACCACATCCGCTTCGCCGCGATCCAGATCCGCCAAACGATCTGTTCCGACGACGGTTAGGTCTATATCCGGATGCAATTTTGCAAAATCTCCGATGGCGTCGACGAGAAGATATTGAAACACGGCTTGCGGAATAGATAGGCTGAGCGGACCTGACAGACCGCTATCTGCACTGCGTTGGATGCGCGTGGCGCTGTGGTCCAAAGCTTCAATACGTTCGGCGAGAGCGGCGCGTTCTCTTCCATAATCAGTGACGCGGTAAGCCCCGTCTCGACGTGTGAATAAGGCGGTTGGCTCAATGGCGTCGAGGGCGGCCAGCCTTCGGGCGATCGTCGTGTGAGTTACGCCCAGAGCTTCCCCTGTTGCGCGGAGTGTGCCGTGTCGGTGCAAGGCTAAAATAAGTCGATGATCGTCCCAGTCGCGCATATAAGAATGTAACGTTTTTGCACCAAATTGGCAAGGAAACGCGCATTTCAATGAAATTATCTTACGAATACGTCTCTTGAGTGAACTTTAATACTCCAGAAAGCCCCCAATGATAAAACTAACTCTTTCTATTTTGACGTCTACTTGTTTGGCCTTGGCCGTCTCGGCTTGTGCCGCTGCGCCTCAGGCGTCGTCCGTTGAAACCGTTACCGAAGCTGCGCCCGTTGTGCTCGACCTTAAGGCCGGTGAAGTCGTACAATTTGCGATGTTCAAGCAGGCGGAAGGTGACGCTGCAAAAGCCGTTCGGAAACGATATTTCGAGACGGCGATTCCATATGCTGAAAGCCTTGGCGATGAGTATTTAGGTGCCTTGACCGTAAAGCAGACCATGATTGGTAAGTATAAACCACAGGGTATCGCGCTTTACGCCTTTCCAAATGCCGCGGCGCAGGTTGAATTTCAGGCCAGTCCGGACTGGGCCGAGTACCAAACTATGCGCCGCGAGGGATGGGATGAGCTAAATATTCTCTCGACCACAGTTCCCGCAGACATGACGTTAGTGTTTGACCCTAGGAAAGATTATACCTTGGCAGCGGGGTGGACCAGGCCCGGAACAGGCGCTGACTACGATAGATATTTGGATGGTATCGAAGCCGATTTCGATGAAATTGGAGCGCGTTTCGTGGCGCGATTTAAGGGCATTTCTCTTCAGTCACTGGATGCGGGTCAAACCGATCCGACGCATCTCACTCTGGTTGAATGGACGGACGGTCCGAACCTTCCGGGATTACAATCCTCGGAGTCTTACAAGGCGAATTCGAAATATTTCCAAAAGGCGATCTCTCGCTTTGATTTTTACTGGGTAACAACGTCGAACCCGTCTTAATCTGACGACGCCCTTCGACATGGTTTGGTCGGTGCGCTAAGTGGACATATGCGCGCCGACCAATATCTGACTACTCATGGACATTACGACTCTCGTGCTCGTGCGCAGGCTGCGATTAAAGCTGGATTGGTATCTGTTGATGGGAAGGTCATCAAAAAACCGTCTGAAAAAATTAAAGAGGGGGCTGCTGTTCGGGCAGGACGGGAACATCCTTGGGTGTCACGCGGTGGAATCAAATTGGACCCCGCGCTCACATATTTTGATGTTGATCCGACCGGGCTGACCTGTCTGGATGTTGGCGCCTCCACTGGCGGATTTTCCCATGTCCTTGTCAGTCGCGGAGCGGCAAAGGTTTATGCCGTTGACGTTGGCCATGGGCAGTTACACGCCGATCTCAAAGATGAGTCCAAAATCCTCTCCATGGAGGGACAGGACGCGCGGACTCTCTCATCCAAAGACCTATCCCCGGCACCGCAACTCATTGTTTGCGATGCGAGCTTTATTTCCGCGATGAAGGTTCTGGAAATTCCGCTGCGTCTGGCTGCTCCAAGCGCTCAATTGATCACATTGGTTAAACCGCAATTCGAAGTGG
>CAYZGF010000218.1:0-4113 GCA_964477595.1 uncultured Algimonas sp. | reverse complement strand
TTAAAGACGACAGGCGAAAGAAGGATAAGGCCAATCAAGTTTGGCGCCGCCATCAGGCCGGTCAAACTATCGGCGATCAACCAGAAGGTCGCGACAACGATATTGTCACCATCGGACTCAAAGGACAGAGCGAAAGTCGAGGCGAAAACAGCCAAGACCCAGAAGCCGCGGAAGATCGGGATTGAGCGCTCTTTAAAAATGAAAGCCGTACAGCGTTCGCCGTAATAGGACCAACCGATGATCGTGGTGAAGGCGAAGATACACAGACAGATTGTGACGATATGTTCGCCAAAGCCTGTCAATGTGGCTTCAAAAGCTGAGGCTGTCAGCGGCACGCCGATTTCACAGCCTGCAGGTGTTTTGCCGGACTCCAAGAGCTCTAAGATCGCCGGACTTGCCAAACAATCCGCACCCATGACGCCTGACGTCAGGATGACCAGAGCGGTAATCGTACAGATGATGAGTGTGTCGATGATCGT
This sequence comes from uncultured Algimonas sp., assembly GCA_964477595.1. GTDB lineage: Bacteria > Pseudomonadota > Alphaproteobacteria > Caulobacterales > Maricaulaceae > Litorimonas. Next base: position 3,634 of record CAYZGF010000218.1, on the reverse strand, counting down.
GCCGAGCATGGCAATCATGCCCTGATTGACGGGGTCATTATTCTGCGCCGCAGCATGCGCGATTGGGGCTGACCCTTGTCCGGCTTCATTTGAAAACAGACCGCGGGCGACACCTTTTTGCATAGCGAGCATCATCAAACCGATGGTGATGCCTGTGCCTGCACCTTGCAGACCAAAGGCGCCCTTAAAGATCATGCCGAAAGCGGCCGGAACAGCTGTGACATTGGCCGCAATCACGACGAGGGCGGCGACGATATAAAGAACGGCCATGAACGGGACGAGCTTGGATGCGACTGCGCCGATCCGCTTGATGCCGCCGAAGATGACGCCTGCGACGAGGAGAGATAGAATAACAGCCACGATGCGGGGGTCGAAATTATAAGCACTGCCGAGTGCGTCGCCAATTGAGTTGGCTTGCACCGCATTACCCGTGGAAAGGGACCCGATAATGCCGAAAAGAGCAAAAGCCATGGCCAGCCACATCCACTTTGGACCAAGGCCATTTTTAATATAATACATGGGGCCACCGACGCGGTTTCCATTGGCATCGACTTCGCGGTAGCGAACGGCCAAGACGCCTTCGGCAAATTTTGTGGCTGTGCCCAGAATGGCTGTAACCCACATCCAGAAAACAGCACCCGGCCCGCCAATGGCGATGGCAGCTGCGACACCGGCAATATTACCTGTCCCAACCGTCGAAGAGAGAGCCGTCATCAAGGCCGCGAATGGAGAAACATCACCCTCATCCGCTTCACCCGTGCGTTTTTTAAACAGCTGGCGGAAGCCATATCCAATTTTTGTCAGGGAAATGAACCGCAGACCAACCGTCAAGAATGCACCGACACCCAGCAAGAGAAGCATCATGGGCGGACCCCAGACGATACCGTTCATTGATTCCATCAAACTGTTGAAGGTTTCCATTTTATCCCCTTTGCCCGGTTTCGGGCAGAAAATTTGTATTTGAGCCTTGTTCCGTGCTGCTGCGGTAAAGGCAACGAAAAATTTCGTGAGAAATGGTCTGAGCGCTAGCCGATGGCAGCAAAAGCCTCTATGGAGGCGCGCAAAGTAAAAATGGAACACCCTTTCACCATGTTTGAATATCTCGTCCCGCGCGCACCTGACGCCATCATCGCCCTGATGCAGCAATGCAAAGCCGATACAAACCCGGATAAAATTGATCTGGGCGTTGGTGTTTATAAAGACGCGTCCGGTGAAACGTCCATCTTGCGCGCCGTCAAACAGGCTGAAAAACAGCTTTGGGAGTCCGAGACGACAAAATCCTATGTCGGCATTCGCGGCAATGAGGATTTCCGCCACTCTATGCTGGATATGATGCTGGGCGGTGACGATGGCAAAATTGATGCCACTTTATTAAACCGCACGGCCAGCTCTCAAGCGGCCGGCGGCTCAGGTGCGTTGCGACTTGGCGCTGAAATTATCAAATCCGCTGCACCCGATGCAACCGTCTGGGTGTCAACGCCGACTTGGGCCAACCATATTCCGTTAATCAGCGCGGCCGGGCTGAAAATGGAAAAATACCCCTATTATAACCGCGAAACACTGGGCGTCGATTTCAACGACATGCTTGCCCATTTGGAGGCGAAAGCCAAAGCGGGAGACGTCGTTCTGGTCCATGGCTGCTGTCACAATCCGACAGGCGCGGATTTATCCCCGGCGGAATGGGACCGTTTGGCAGATTTCCTCGTTGAGAAAGAGCTGACGCCATTTGTTGATCTCGCCTATTTCGGCTTGGGTCGCGGCATGGCCGAGGACACATATGGCCTGCGTAAAGTCGTCGAGATCTGTCCGGAAGTATTAATCGCGGCATCCTGTTCCAAAAACTTCGCGCTTTATAAAGAACGTGTCGGTTTGATCGCGATTGTCTGTAGAGATGACGCAACGGCGGAGATTGCACGCTCGCAACTTGGCGCGACCCAGCGCAAAATCATCTCCATGCCACCGGATCACGGGGCGAAGCTCGTGGCCGACATTCTCGGCGACGCAGAACTGCGGGCCATGTGGGTCGAAGAACTGACTGAAATGCGCGAGCGCATGCGCGATTTGCGCCGTCAACTCTCGGAGGCTCTAAATGTACAGGGCGGCGAAGTTATGGCCGCGGCGGTAAAAGATCAAAATGGTATGTTCTCAACCTTGCCGCTTTCCGTTGATCAGGCTCGCAAACTTCGCTCGGACTATTCGATTTATATGACCGATAGCGGACGCATTAATATTGCGGGCACGAATGACGAAAACATTCCGCGTCTGGCCGAAGCGATCTTAGCGGTTCTCTAGCTTTAGGCAGCTGTCATAGGCGCTCGTGCGGATGACCTCTGCGCGCTGCATGAGCGTTCCGGCGCGTCCGCTCACATAAGAGCCTGGTGGATCAACACGCCATTTATTGGGACTTGGTAAAACGGCGGCAAGAAGGGCGGCTTCGCGTTTGGTCAGGTCTTTGGCGGATTTTCCAAACCGCGCTTGGGCCGCCGCTTCAGCGCCAAAAATGCCGTCACCCCATTCGGCGACATTTAGATAAATCTCCATCGTGCGCCGTTTACCCCAGACTTTATCTATATAAAGCGCGAACCAAGCTTCGACGGCTTTGCGTGCATAGCCGCCGCCGTTCCAGAGAAAGACATTCTTGGCCGTTTGTTGGGTGATAGTAGAGCCGCCGCGACGCCTGCCGCCTTCGGCATTGTCAGACAGCGCATCCTGAACGGCCTCAAAATCAATGCCGTGATGGTCGCAAAAGCGGGAATCTTCCCCGCCTAAAATTGCGCGCGGCAAATGAGGAGAGATGTCTTCAATCGGGGTCCAGTCTTTGCGGACTGTCTCACCCGCCGCCGCGCGTTGCACCATCAGCACAGTTCCGGGAACAGGGACAACGCGCAGGGCGATGGCATAAAGATGCACAATGACGACGACCCATAAAACGGCCTCAAAAACGCGCCTAAACCAGTGCCGTTTTTGTTTGGGTTGAATGGGTCCGTAAGCATCTCCGGGGGAGAGAACGAAGTCTTCAGTCAATTTGAAAATCTTCCGGCCTATATCCGGGATCAGGATATTGCGGGTTCATGGTTTCGAGCGTCTCGCGAACAATTCCTGAAATAATCGCACCCCGCGTTTTTCGCGAATCTGATGGAATGATGTGCCACGGCGCATGCTCTGTCGACGTCCGCTGCACCATAGTCTCGTAGGCCTCCATGAAGTCGGGCCATAATGCGCGGTCTTCCAGATCACCCGGATTAAATTTCCAGCGTTTATTCGGATTGACCAAACGATCCCGCAAGCGTTCGCCTTGAACTTCCGGCGAAATATGCAGCATGAATTTTAAAACCGTCGTTCCGCTCTCAACGAGGAGACGTTCAAAATCATTTATCTGGGCATAGCGTTGTTCAATGGTTTCAGCGCTGACATAGTTTTTCACTTTCACAACCAGAACATCTTCATAATGGCTGCGGTTAAAAACTGTGATCCCACCCCTACCCGGAACGACAGTGTGAACGCGCCAGAGATAGTCATGGGCGAGTTCTTTTTTTGTAGGCGCTTTAAAACTCGCGACATTGACATTGAGCGGTGGGGTGCGGTGGAAAATGGCAGAGGTCGTGCCGTCCTTGCCGGAGGTGTCCATGCCTTG
>CAYZGF010000217.1:0-4153 GCA_964477595.1 uncultured Algimonas sp. | reverse complement strand
GGGTAACCGGCAGGGTTTGAAAATCTTGCGCCAGTCTTTCAAAGCCATCAGGCATCGCGCCGGCCCAGCCCATGATACGCTGCTTGTCATCACCAACAGCTGTGAGTTTGGCATCGCTTCCAAAAAAGGCGGTTTGTAACAACTCATATTGCGCGCCTGTGGTATCTTGGAACTCATCGAGGAACACAAAGGGGTAGGTCATACGCAAGGCCTGGACGATATGCGGGCGCACGCGTAGCAAATACTCTGCAAGGCGATTGACCATGGGAAAAGCAAGCTGGGTTTCATCCGGATTTGCATAAGCCTCGGTCCACCACGCTTCGAGCGCTTGCATCCAGTGAGGCTGAAGACCTGACCCTGCAATAGGAAGCTGGGCGTTGGCAATGTGTTCGGCCAGAGACTGGGTGTTCAAATTCCGCTGACCATTTCGCACGAGAAAATCTTGATAATCATCAGTACGCGGAAACCCGATTTGATAAGCGGGCGATGGCGTCAGCGGTGCTGGTATTGCTGGGCCAAAGCGATCAATCAGCGTCTTTGTGAAGGCGTCAAATGTCATAGAGTCAAAACGGCGCGCCATCTCGGCGGGGCACCTATCTGACACGCGCTGCGCAAGGTTCTTGGCAGCGTCGCGCTTGAAGCTTATGGCGAGTATTCGAAACGGCGCGCGACAGAGGCCCGTCTGCAGCAGATAGGCTGCCTTCTGAGCCAGAAACTCCGTTTTTCCGGCACCTGCGCTTGCTGTAACGCAGACACTTCTTGCTGTTTCCGATACCGCCTGCATGGCAGCCGGTTCCAAAGCGGCAATCCCTTGCGGTTGCCAATCCTCAGGTTTGATAAATGCCATATCTAGGCACTGCTCAATTCAGACTCTATGTGATCCAGCAATCGACTAATGGCTGGCGGACAATTTGCGTTCAATTGCGCATCCGTCAGATTTGAAAGTGCTGAGAGATGGCTGGCAGGTTTGCTGCCTTGCATGAAGTGATAAGCGTAATAGACAAAATGCAAATCATAGTCTGCGGGGTAAAGCGCAGGATTACCATTCTTTTTCAGAACGGTTTTTTTGCGCTTAGGTTTTGCCGCGTTGCTTGTGTCGGGTCCATGTCCGCCAGGCCGCGCCACATGATAAGCGGCTGGATAAGCCAATGACATGGCGAAGTCCAAATCTATTGGATTTGAGAAAAACACATTGAACTCTTCCAGTGCGGTGACCCATTCATCCCCAATCAGTTTTGGTCCGCCTGCCGTGAGCTGAAAATCCGTGTCTGCTAAGGCCCCGAATTGATTGGTTTGGATTGTTCCCAGAACATCCATAGCAATAGTTGTCTCCATATATTTATCGATGTCTGCCAAGGACGTGACTGTTGACCGCACCATATTGGCCCCGCCATGTTGGCGTCCCAAATCTAGGTCCAGCAGTGTCGCATATGGAATATCCAAATCATTCAGCAGGCGCCAAAAATGGGCAACATAGCGCCCGCCCAGAGGCACGATTGGCACAAACGAACGGTCTAGCGGCAGCCCCCGCGCTGCAGCCAGTCTTGGCAGGACAAGCTGCTCTGAATCGCCTTCGCCCAGGACAACAAAACGCGCAAAATAGAGTTCAGGGTAGGCGCGAACGGCCAGACGGACATAGGCTTTCGCTACGGCGTCATCTTCCGGCAAGGTTAGCGTTTTTATACTGGCGTTTGCTGTTGCTTGATCCAGTCTGAAATAGCGGATGTCTTCTGGCTCAATGCGCGACAAAATGCTGGCGCTATGGCTGGCCAGCAAGACTTGCGCGGTCGGCATCGCACCAATGTCACTGACCAGTTGCATAATTCTCGACAGGAAAAAGGGTGACAGTGAGTTTTCAGGTTCTTCGATGGCTAAAATAGTCAATGGCACTTGTTTGAGCATGGATTGGTCAAAGGGCGCTGCCTCTGCCTCAAGGGCCAGGGCGTCACGCTCGACTTCCAAAGTCGCAGCGGTAAGCGCGATATGGAATAGAGATTTTTGACCGTCGCTCAGGCGTGAGAGTTCACGTTCTTCGTCCACTTCATCCGGGCGGAACCTGATTTCGGTTTGACGGATCAGGTGCTCAAACCGGCTTTCAATGAGGCGGAAGACCGGTTCCGTGTCCGTATCTGCCGTGTGAACTTGGCTCCATCGTTGTTGTAAGCGCTCGCGGATAAACGCGACAGGGGGTTCTAGGGCGAGTGCGCCTTGTACGGTTTCCGCGCTTTGCGTGACCGATGTCTTCAACCCGTCCGACCATTTGGCCGCGCGCCAGAGGCGTGACGATAAGAGCGATTTAACCTGATCTTCTGCGCGCCGCATCGCTGGCACGTAGATCATTTGCACCGAAGCGCGGTCTGTGGAGGTCACTTTTGGGCAGTCCTCCCAGACAAAGGCATCATCCAGTCGCGTAATCCATTTTATCTCTTCTTCAATCGCGCCGTCGGGTGTGCCGTCATCAACCCAGCGCGCCTTTAACCTGATACGCACTTTCAGAGCGGCCCCGTCTGCGGAAGCCGCCATTTGACGCCAAAATTCTGCAACGGCGGGCGCAGGCGCAGCGGCGACGCCCGCAACGGCATCCAGTTCTGGGAAGGCCAATATGGCTTCAATATAAAGCTCTGCTCCATCCGCAACGCTGCCTGACCCGCGCGCAATATGGAAATCCGACTTAGCAATCGAACGCTGCTTCCGGGTGATCCCAAAGAGGCGCGCCAGTCCAGATAATGCAGCTGTTTTCCCAGCGCCGTTTCCGCCGATAAATGAGGTAACAGCATCAGCGAAATTCACTGTTGTTGGCGCTAGTCCAAAGCACCTGAAGTTGGACAGAGTCAGAGATTCAATTTTCATGGACTAGCCGCACATGACGCGCGCTCCTTCTTTTTCAATTTCTTTATTGTTTGCAATATCTTGGCGCGAATTGCCAACGCAATTTTCTAGTTTGGAGTGTATTTGGGCGCCTTGCGGCTTGGGCCGCAACCGGGCTCGCGTGAACCGAGCCTTGTCTTCGCCAAGTCTCGGCCCTTCGGGCTTTCGTCCTACCCTCAGCTGCGCTTCGGCTGGCGCGCGGCTTTTTCCGTTATTGTAACCAATATCATGTCACTCATGATCCTCGGCCAAGTAGTTCGGCCAAGGTAATGATAAGATTGACAGCGTTGTGCGGGACTGCGTTTTATTATGCCGTAGGAAACGGTGCTGATTATAGGCGCTCATATTGCTGTCCTTATCAAGCACCGCCAATACAAATTCAGGAGGCATAGGGCCCGTCTTTGACATGTCTTTAGCGATGAAATTTCCTCCTTTGTAAAGGATCGTTTCAATCGCTTGCTTGCCAAATTTCTTCTGCGTCGCTTTGCATTGCACATATAACGTTGGCGTGCCTGATTTGGAGGCGACCAGATCAATACCGCCATCATACAGGCCCATCCGGAATCCGCGATAATCAACGCAGTAACCGAGGGCTTCGTAATATAGCCCGACATGGCGTTCATAGACAAAGCCCCAATCTGTCGGTGTCACATGGCCGAAAGGTATCTTCGAGAGTGGTTGATTTTCGCAAGAGACGAGTATCAGTTCACGTCTCGTGTCGTCGCGATAGGGCTTAGCGTTCATAAGTCGCTTGGCTAATCCCTTTGTCATGGATTTTTTGGCGTTTCGTTTCATTGCATATCAGTATGACACATAGCGCGCCGCTAATCACACCAAATCATGTTTTGTCGCTATGATTTTTATCGCTTTTGCGGCGCGCCTTTGGCGGTGCAAGACGCTTATGACCAGAAGTAATCCGCACACGGCTACAATCAGGACTGGCCAGAGCAATAAAGGACCCCCACGTAGAAGCTGACGAGCGGAAAAACCAACGATCAAGGACAGAATTGCAATCAAGGTTCCATTGACCATCCACATCGTCCGTATCCAGAACTCGATATGCGCGCTGGCTTGGGCTTTGGATGTCAGCAAGGAGTCTATCAGGCTGTCGTCAAGGGCATGCAGCGCTTGAAGCTCGCGTAAATCTGTCTCTCGCATGTCCGTCATTGCCTTTATCCTAGCGCATTCTCATGAGCGTCAAAGCCCTATCTGAATAGGTTTCAATCAGCGGTCGCCGCGCTCCGCGCGGCGGCATTTTGGACTTTTCCCTCGGAACAGACGGCGG
>CAYZGF010000216.1:0-4182 GCA_964477595.1 uncultured Algimonas sp. | reverse complement strand
CGTGACATCAGCGTAAATCATCGGCCGGAGTTGTGCATTGGCGGAGTTAGTAAAAAATAATGCGATCGCACCAAGCAAGACTTTTCTCATGAGATCATTCAACTTCTGTGACACCAATATCTGTAGGTGTATCCTCAATTATGACTGTACCGCGACGGAACCATTCTTTGTTTCGGAGCCTCGAAAATTTCGAGGCTCTCGCCTTAAGGAAGTCGTCGATGTCTGAGCCGAGAGCTTGTCGAGAACGAGAAGAAGTTTCCATATTTGCAAAAGCGAGTCTCGATCCGTGCCCTCCGGTTATATCAGCTACCGCTAAATCTTGCCTCTTAGTTTCTTTAATACCATTTTCTATAAATTCTGTATAAACTTCTGGCCGCATTTTTCTTTGAAAATAGCTGTCCATTTCAGAGCCCATTTTCGGAAAGTACCATGGCGATATCTCTGATATATAAGGGTTTAATAGACCTTTTTCATAGCCTCTTAGAGAGTTCAGAAACTCATAGGCATTGCGGGCCAATTGGGTTTTGATATTTGTGCCATCATAGGCGGTATTGGCCAGTGATGGAGAACTCAAATATCCGAGATGAAACGCAAAAGGTACATCCTTATTTTTCCAATTTGGGAAGACGATTTTCTCTCTGATGTCACGTAAAGATATTGTGTAGCCATCAATCTCGATAATATTGGCGTCATGCAGTTTCGTTTCAGAACCTTTAATAGGTTTTATGAGGCTAGGTTGGCGTCTAGGGCCCGGATAATTGTCAATTATCGTGGCGACTATCACGGCGTTATGAAGATTTATCCAATATGCCAATTGTTCGTTTTTGGGTAATGATGGGATATCGAGACGATTCCCAAGTGATATTAGTTCTTCTGCATAGTTTTTTATTTCCGACTTCACTTTGTCATTCATGAGGTCGTAGAGAATCTTGTTACCTTCCATTCTATGGCGAGACTTGTTGCCGGTTGGTAGGCGAGAACCAAGTGAAGCGACTTTACGAGCAGCGGGCGTTCTGGTGCTTGGCCCCATATACAAAACGGTTTCAGAGAGTATGAAATCCCAAGCATCGAAGTCTAAACGCGTCGGTGCGCTAGGTCGTGGTAAAAAATGGGACTCAATAGAAGGAGATTGGTTTTTGATAACACCAGCTGATGAAGCGTGAGCCTGTATTGGTATTGAGATAAATGAAATCGCAATAATACCTAATGCAATAGATGAACCTAAGAATTTCATTTGTTCATGTTCCTCCTTTTTGACACTCTTCTTCAGGTTAATGTCTCCCTTGGCACCGGGCTTTCACTGAACTTGTAATGTAGCCTTACCATATTCTTACGAAGCTGTGGTGAAAATGTGTTCATCCTTTTTCCATTATTTACCATAGCTTGTGTCAAAGGGGGCCGAAATATGGCCGTTTTTTTCTAACCTTTTCGTTACATCCCGTTCACTTGAGCGACAGACCAAACGCGACCACACATCCATCAGCGCTGGGGAGGTGTTGGAAAACGGAGAGAACCATGTCCAACGTCAAGACGCTTACTACGATTGCTATCGCTACACTTTTTGCGGCCCCTGTTTTTGCACAGGACGGGGATGCCGGGTCCATATTGGATACATCACCTGACACCGTTGCAACAGATTTTGCTTCTGCAGATCTGGACCAAGACGGTAGTTTGAATGCTGATGAGTTTGTCACCTTTGCCGTTATGCGTGCTGAAGATGGTGACGAGACATTCAAAGACATCGTCATGGGCGGCGAATATGACGCCACATTCACGGCTCATGATGCGGATGCATCGGGCGGAATTGAAATGTCGGAACTGACCACTCACGACGAAATGAAGGTTGAGCCTGATACCATGGAGTCGGATGAGGAGTTCATCGAACCCGATATGTAATCACGCAGCTCCGCTCGGGTCACTGCATCCGGGCGGAACTTTCTTGGAACCTTTGCCTGCGCCACCCGCTCCTTAAGCATAGCAACTTTACAGGAGAAATTATGCAAGCCCTCAAGACAGAGAACCTTGAGCTTACCCTTGACGACCAAATCGTCCAAATGTCCGTAAACGGTCCGATGACATCGGAGACCGTCCAATCCTCTTTCGAATGGATTGAAAACGTACAGTCCGAATCCGCCACGAATGACAATTTGCAGCTTTGCGTCGAAATGCAGGCTGATAATTTTTCCGACCTCGCAGAGGCAAGCCAGCAATTTCGCCGTGTCGGCGAAGTCCTGCGCCGCGCCCATGATATTGACCGCTGTGCGCTGATTACAGACAGCACGTGGATCCGTAATTCCGCCAAGATCGAAGGCGCGGTTATTCCGGGCCTCGAATTAATGGCGTTTGCGCCTGAAAATGCGGAGAGCGCCGAGAAATGGCTGCGTGATGAACCGCTCATCGAAGAGGAGCCTGAAACAGCTGTTATGACGGCGCAATCCCCGCAGAAAGCGACTGAGCTTCCGCCATCAGCCCCGGCGCCTGACACGAAATCAGGCAGTGCTTGGGATGGATTTACGGTCAAAGATTTAGACCTGTAGGCCAGCCAAAAACCATCAAATTAGACCCTGTTTTCGAACGGGGTTTTTTTATGACGTGAATTTATCACGGTCTGACATGTTATCAAAAAGGAGGATGACCCGGCGCGAACGTCGTCGGGCCAAGCCATCCTCAGCTCTTGGAGAGATGGAGGCCTCCCCAGCCCTCATGGAAATTGGTGCAGGCGGGGGCTGCGTTGGGGAACAACGTCCAGCACCCGCCGCACCGAGGGTTCCCGATACGCCCCGTTTCGGGACTTCACAGCTAGAACAGATTCGCATGATAGACCGTGACCGCCGTCACGCTTTTTAAAAATAAGACGATTTTTCGCGATTTTCTTAGGCTCGGAAACCTCTCCGCGCTTTAATTTGGTCAAATCCTTCTCCCCCTCTATGCTTAACCCGAACCGTAAAGGCCCTTGCTATGACCAAATTCATTCCCGTCCTCACACTGACTGTCGCTGCGTCCTGTCTTTCGAGCCTTGCAGCCGCACAAAGCGTCACGCTCGATCCGGGGCTCTATGATTACTCCCATACACTTATGATCGGGGGCCGCGGCATGCCGGCGGATAAATATGAATATTGCGTGCGCGAGGGACAGAACAGCAAGACGCTGGATGAGCTGGTCGAGAGCTTGGCCGGGGACGGTGAATGCACCGTTAGCAACGTGAATATGACGTCGTCCACGGGTCGTGCGGATATTTTGTGCACGGGCACGGATTTGGGCGATGTGTCCGGCACGATGGAAGCCGAATATGGCGCTGATTTCTACACTGTTGATACGCGCGCCGATCTTGGCCCCCTCCCGGTTCACGTCAAAACCAAAGTCCGCCGCCGCGGCGACTGCCCGGCAGATTGGAATAATCCGGACGGCGTTAGTGAGTGGTGACACGGGACACACAGACTTCTAAGCTAGGTATCGTATTAACAGCAGTGTCACTCCGCGAGGTTCGAAATGTCATTTCCTACTCTAAAACTCTGCCTCACGCTCGTCGTGTCCGCGGCGCTTATGGCCCCGTCACTGGCCGCTGCCCAATCGACGCAACCGCTCTCCGGTTTGTTCGCCTGCGAAGCGCTGACGGATAAGGATGATCAGCTCGCCTGTTTTCTGACCGAGACGGCAAAACTTCGCGCGGTGGATACGCCCGCTGCCCCCATGGCCGCACCGGAAGAAGCCCCTGTCATTCCAAGGGTGCCAAGCACGGCCACGGTCACGCCAACAGCTCCGGAATTTGCGCCACTGCCGGAGAAAACGGCCAAAGCCCCGAAATCCCGCACCATGGCCATTCGCAGCGCTGCACCGGGCGCAAAAGGCTATCTCCGCTTTACGCTGGAGAACGGCGAAGTCTGGCAGCAGATCGAACCCGCGCGCGTCAGATTGGGCCGTGCCGATCCCGATATGTTGACCATTAAGCGCAAATCCTTCGGCAGCTTCCTCGGCAATGTAAATGGAAAGCGGCCTTCATTTCGCGTGCGCCGTATAAAATAGGCTGCCGCTACCTACCTCCGCCGCGCCTCGCGTTTTTCCTGTGCGGAAATGCTGGCGAGCTTATTATAGGGATTGCGGTCCCATTCATCTTGTAAGCCGTCCAAATAGACTTTCATCATGATGCCATAAAGCTCGCTATCCATGTCCGGATGGCGTTGG
>CAYZGF010000215.1:0-4185 GCA_964477595.1 uncultured Algimonas sp. | reverse complement strand
GACAGTGGTGACATTTATCTTTGGGATGCGGGGGATGGCCCTGCCGGAGATATTTCAGGATATTCGTTGATGGAATCCAACACAGACATTGCAGCTGAATTGACAAGCCTCATTGAAACCCAACGCGCCTATTCCTCTAACGCTAAAATCGTCCAAACCGTCGATGAAATGTTACAGGAAACGACTAATCTGAAACGCTAATCTGAGTATGGAAAGCTAAAGTATGTCACTGACATCCGCATTAAACATTGCCCAAAGCGGGCTGAACGCGACTGGACAGCGTGCCCGCGTGGCATCGTCAAATATCGCGAATGTGGGTACGCTGGGCTATGTCCGGCGGAGTGTCGCTCTCGTTGATTCTCAACATGGCGGGGTTGGTGTGTCTGGCATCGTTCGTCATGCTGATACAGCGCTGTCAGAATTACGGCGAGACGCTCAATCATCTTCGGCTCGGTCCGAACAGTTAAGTAGCGTGATGGCTCAGTTACTTACACCTTACGGGGATCCAAATACGGGAGGTGGTCTGCAGGCTGCATTTGATCAAATGCGCGGCGATCTTGAAACGTTGCGAAACAGCCCTGAAGCCTTGGCAGCGCAGGAAAGTGCTGCTTTTTCGATAAAGGACTTCACCGCATCCTTAAATTCGATTGCTGCAGGTCAGGCAGCTTTCCGCAGTCAGGCGGATCAAAACATCGCCACAGATGTGGAAACAGCGAATGAGATTTTGAATAACTTAGAGGATTTGAACACTGACGTGTTGAGAACGCAAGCCGCTGGTGCGGACACTAGCGATTTATTGGATCGTCGAGATAATTTAATTTCAGAATTATCAGAAATCCTCCCTGTGAACGTGGAAACGCGGGATGATGGAGCCATTCGCATCGCAACAAAAAGCGGGCTAACCTTACTCGGCGAAACCGTTCATGAAATTGAATTTCAGCCTGTCCAATCCGTTTTTGCAGCAGACATATCGGAGCTCGAAGGCGGCAGATTATCGGTGCCGACTATAGGTGGTCGTCCGATTGGTCCGGGAACGGGCACACACGCCCTACATGATGGGCGTTTGAGTGCGAATTTAAACCTGCGTGACACAGCCATTCCCGAGCAAGCACGTGCACTTGATCAATTCGCATTCGAAATGGCGGACGCTCTTCAAACAGCTGGCATGCCCATCTTAGTTGACGGCGCAGGCCCTGTAGATGTCACAAATATCACAGGACTAGCAGGGCGCTTATCTATCGCATCTGAGATTGACCCCGATACAGGTGGTCTGCCGTCACGTCTTAGAGACGGCCTTACCGCAGCGACACCCGGCACTCCCGGCGATGACTCTCGTCTAAATGCAATCGTGGAAGCCTTGTCAGGACGTTCGGGACAGTTCGCCGACCTCGTCGATGGCGTTTCATCTGACACATTTAGAGCCGAACGTATCCACGTCGGCAATCTTTCAAGAGAAGCTACTTTACTGGAGTCTGAGGCTGCACAATCCGGTGTTGATCTCGATTACGAATTACAAAGCCTGATTGCGATTGAACAATCCTATTCAGCAAATGCACGGGTCATTCAGTCGATCAATGAGATGTTCGATTCCCTGTTGAGGATTTAATCATGCGACTTTCTTTTACACCAGACCTTAGCTTTCAACTGCGTCAATCAAATCAAAACGCCAGCATACGCGCAAATCTACAAAATGCGTCTGAAGAGGCTGTCACTGGCCGACGAGCTGACTCACTTGCGGCGAGTGGCGGGCGATTAGGAAAAGCCTTAAGTTTGGGTAGTGCCATCTCAGACATAGACAGACACCTGGAATCCGCCTCACTGAGCGGAGCCCGTCTCAACGGGGCTTCAAATTCAATTATTACTATGCGCGAAAACCTTTCAGGTTTTTCCACCAGCGGCAGATTGAGCTTGGCGCAAGGTAACCCAACGGGTCTATCCATCGTGCAAGCTGATGCAGAAGCCCTACTCGGTAATATTGTCGGAAGCCTAAATACACGTATTGGACAAAGACAAATTTTTGGCGGCCAAGAAACATCTGTTTCACCATTAGAAAGCGCACCAGACATTCAAACTAAAATTGACACGATCATTGCCAACGCCCCGGACACTGATACCGCGCTAGCCAATATTGAACAATTTTTCGCTGACCCTGCCGGCGGCTTTCAAACGAGCAGTTACCGTGGAAGTGAGGCTGAAGGTCCACGATTACACATCACAGATACACGAAGCCTTTCGTCGCTGCCTAAAGCCGATGATCCAATTTTCAGAGACATTCTTAAAGGCCTGACACTTGTGGCCAGCGCTCGTAACGCAGCGACGCAAGAGGAGGCATCAGCACTTATGCAAGCTGGATTTGAAGCGCTGGATACTGGGTCGGGTCAACTTCTCAACTTGGAAGCGCGTCTAGGGGCCGGCCAGCAGAACCTTGATGTGATAACAAATAATATGCGTGCAGAACGCGGGTTTCTGGCGGCTGCAGAACAAAATTTATTAGGGCGTGATGTCTTCGAAGCCGCGGCCGAATTACAAGCACTGGAGGGCCAATTACAGGCGAGCTATACCGTTACAGGTCGACTTGGGGCCCTCTCCTTAGCAAACTTCTTAAGGTAACCTCATGCTGCGCAAATTTCTCACAACGACTATTTCTGTTTTAGGATTATCTCTCATTCCGATGGTATGCGCCGCGGCAGACGTTCGCATCAAAGATATTGCTGATGTACAAGGTGTCCGTGCCAATGATCTGGTTGGGTACGGGCTTGTGATCGGTTTGGACGGAACAGGCGACACTCTTCGCAACTCGCCTTACACGGAAGAAGCTTTAGCCAATCTATTGGAGCGCCTAGGCGTCAATGTACAAGACAGTAATTTCCGTCCCAATAATATTGCAGCAGTTCTGGTGACAGCTAAATTGCCGGCATTTGCGCGCGAAGGCTCTCGTATAGACGTGAATGTCGCCTCCATTGGTGATGCAACGAGCTTGGCTGGCGGCACACTTATTATGACTCCTCTAAACGGTGCAAATGGAGAGGTTTATGCGATGGCCCAAGGCAACCTGTTAGTAAGTGGATTTGATGCTGAGGCCGAAGGCGCGAGTATTAGTCAAGGCGTGCCCACCAACGCATCAATTCCTAACGGCGCCAGTGTAGAAACTGAAATTCCCTATGATTTTCGTCAGCAATCAACCATCCGTCTCTCGTTACGCACGGCTGATTTTACGACTGCAGGCCGTATGCATGATCGTATCAATGCTGCTTTTGGCAAACCTGTTGCCAGCTTATTGGACTCAGGAACGGTGGAAGTAGATCTGCGAACAATTTCCGGAAACCCGGCTCGCGCTATGGGACAGATTGAAAACCTAACACTTGAACCGGCAAAACTTGCCAGGGTTGTCGTTGACCAAAGATCCGGTACGATTGTCCTTGGTGAGGCTGTCAAAGTCTCGTCAGTCGCGGTTGCTCAGGGTAATCTTACAATTAAAATCGGCGAGGCACCCATCGCATCACAACCTAACCCCTTTGGCTTTGGTGGAACGGTTGTTTTGCCGCGCAGCACTGTAAATGTTACGGACGGTCCCAGCGGCAATGTTGCAATCGTCGATGAAGCCGTCACATTACCGGACCTCGTTGCAGGGTTAAATGCCTTAGGCGTAAGTCCACGTGAAATGATTGATATATTGAAAGCGATCAAAAGCGCAGGCGCACTCCATGCGGAACTGGTACTTCAGTAAATGATCAGTCTTCTTTCGTTGCACGTTCAATCAACGTAATCTGACCACGGCGAGATAATGATAAAATTTCTCTAAGTAGAGCGCCAATCGCTTTATCGCGTTCTGTCTGCGTATCCTGAATTACCTCAGCCATATTTTCTTTATATTGGTCAGCCATACGCTGGGAGATATTTCCCAACAGAAAATCTGAAGCCTCAGGTACTTCTGTACTCGCTGCAGCCAACCCGGCCATTAATATATCAGGTTCAATTTCACGAAACACTGTCTGCACACCTCTTGTAGGGAGACGCTCTGGAATATCCTCAAGACATAAAAGCGCTTTGCGAACGGCAGCCGCACGGTCGATATCCGCCTCGTCTAATTTTTTGAGTGCAGCCTCACGAAGACTTCTGGGCAGAGATCCGAGTATCTCGCCAACCTCTTCCAGCCGAGGGTCTTTTGATAGATCCGGCGAGCCG
>CAYZGF010000214.1:0-4271 GCA_964477595.1 uncultured Algimonas sp. | reverse complement strand
GATTGAAGCCACAGACCGCGCCCGCAGCACGGATGACGCTACCGCTGCAATTCTGAAAGGTATGGATTGGCTCGGCCTTAGCGCAGATGACGATATTATATATCAAAGCCGGAATGCAGATGATCACGTGGCGGCGGCTGCCGCACTCTTAGAAAGTGGTGCTGCCTACCGTTGTTATGCCACATCAGAGGAAGTGGACGCCTTAAAAGCTGAGGCCCGTGAAAATAATCGTGCTTTCCGCAGCCCTTATCGTGATCAATCCGAAGAGAGAGATACGCCCTTCGCATTACGGTTTCGCGTTCCCGAAGGCGAAACGACCATCCAAGACCATGTTCAGGGAGAGATCACCTGGCAAAATGAGAGCTTTGACGATCTCGTCCTCCTGCGGGCGGATGGGACACCGACTTATATGCTCGCCGTTGTCGTTGATGACCATAATATGGGCGTCACTCATGTTATACGCGGGGATGATCATCTGATTAATGCAGGCCGCCAGACCCAGCTCTATCAAGCATTGGGCTGGGACGTCCCTGAATGGACGCATGTCCCTCTCATTCACGGCCCTGACGGCAAAAAACTTTCCAAACGCCACGGTGCCTTGGGCGTCGAAGCTTATGAGGCGCTTGGATATCTACCCTCCGGTCTTCGTAATTATCTGGTGAAATTAGGATGGAGCTCTGGCGACACCGAAGTTTTCCTGAATGAAGATGATTTGATTGATGCGTTCTCATTGGACGGAATCAACGCGTCGCCCGCGCGATTGGATTTCGACAAAATGGATTTCATCAATGCGCAGCATATGTCCGCAGCAGAAGATGCCGAATTATTGTCTGCGGCACAGCCATTTTTGGAAAAGGTCAATGCAGGGCCATTATCTGCAACTGTTTCAGCACGAATCCTGAACGGAATACCGACACTCAAACCCAGATCAAAAACGCTCATCGAATTTGCCGATCAAGCGCGTTACCTCATGGACATCCGACCGCTCGAAATCACCGGGAAAACGGCCAAACCCTTGAAACGTGACGGCGCAATAGAATTGCTCTCGGCTTTGACACAGGCGTTGAAATCCCGCAAAGACGCGGCGTGGACGGCAGACGCTTTACAGGCTCTGCTAACTGACTTTGCGGAACAGCGCGAAATCGGTTTTGGCCGCATTGGACAACCCGTTCGTGCGGCTTTAACCGGGGGCTCGCCCTCACCTGACCTCTCTCTCGTTTTGGCCCTGCTAGGCCGCGATGAGGCATTAGGTCGTTTGGACGATGCAATCGCAGCTTTCTCGGCAGAATAATAATAAAGGTGAAATGACGATGGAAAATAAAATTACGCAAACCGGCACGGCCCAATTGAAAATTGACGGCGAAAGCTACGACTTGCCGATCTATAAAGGCAGCATGGGTGCGCCCGGTATTGACGTACGCTCGCTCTACAAACAATCCGGCCACTTCACATTCGACCCGGGATTTACGTCGACCTGTTCAACGGAAAGCCAAATCACATTCATTAATGGTGGCGAAGGCCAACTTCTTTACCGCGGTTATGACGTCGAAAAACTGGCGGAAGAATCCACGTCACTGGAAGTTGCCTATCTTCTCATCCACGGCGAGTTGCCGAACGCGAAAGAGTATAAGACTTTCCAAAACACGATCACTAACCATACAATGCTGCACGATCAGATTGAGAGCTTCTTCCAAGGGTTCCGTCGTGACAGCCATCCGATGGCGATGTTAACCGGAACCGTCGGGGCTTTGTCCGGGTTCTATCACGATGACGCACATACGACTGTAGATGAGTCCCGCGATCTCGCCATACACCGCATGATCGCAAAAATTCCGACCCTGGCGGCCCGTTGCTACAAATACCGCATTGGTCAGCCTCATGTTTATCCGGATAACAGCTTGTCTTATGCAGGGAATTTCCTGCGTATGTGCTTTGCCGTTCCTGCCGAACCTTACGAGGTAAATCCTGTCATCGAACGCGCCATGGATAAGATTTTCATCCTGCATATGGATCACGAGCAAAACGCATCGACGTCTACTGTGCGTCTCGCAGGGTCTTCCGGTGCCAATCCATATGCCTGTATAGCGGCCGGCACGGCCTGTCTCTGGGGACCATCTCATGGCGGGGCTAATGAAGCTGCGTTGAATATGCTGAAGGAAATCGGCACTGTTGACCGTATTCCTGAATTTATCGCCCGTGCGCAGGACAAGAATGATCCATTCCGTCTCATGGGCTTTGGTCACCGTGTTTATAAAGCAACGGACCCTCGCGCGCGCGTCATGCGCCGTACGACACATGAAGTCTTGGGCGAACTCGGCATTACGAACCCTGTTCTGGAAGTTGCCATGGAGCTGGAAAAAATCGCGACAAATGAAGATTATTTCGTGAAGCGTGGCCTCTATCCGAATGTAGATTTCTATTCCGGTATCGTTCTCTCAGCACTTGGCTTCCCAACTGATATGTTCACAGTTCTCTTCGCACTTGCACGTACAACAGGCTGGATTTCGCAGTGGAATGAAATGTTGGAGGACCCCAGCCAGCGTATCGGTCGTCCGCGTCAGCTTTATTCAGGCGCAACACTTCGGGAATTTGTCCCGATGGACAAACGCTAACTCAGCATATCCAGTACAGCCTGCGCCGCCCGCGCACTGGCTGTCACACCTTTTGGCCCACGCATTTCGTCGGTCTGAGCAATTAACGCGTCACGTGTTGTGACGCGTTTTTTTCTGTCCGAGAAATATGGAAGCAGAGCTCCAGAAAGAGCCTCACCTGTTACGGCAGATTGTACAAATTCCGGCATAAGGGCTTTGCCCGCCGCAAGATTGACCATTGAAATATGCTCTAGATTCAGCATGCGACTGACAAGAGCGTAACTTAAACCGCTCAAGCGATAGGCAACGACTGTAGGGACACCGGCACAGGCCAATTGTGTTGTCACAGTCCCTGAACAGGCTAGAGCCGCGGTTGAACAGGCCATCGCATCAAGCTTTGAGTTTTCCGGCAAGAAGATGATTTCGTTTAATCTCGGATCATCCCCGGCTGCAGCTCCCACATCTTTCGCTACTGAATCAGAGACCGGACTAATAATTGCGAGATCGGGGACATTCTGTTTTATCTCAATGACGGCATCCGCAAAAGGCTTGGCCAGCCGTTTAACCTCTGATGCCCGACTGCCGAGGAACACGGACAGAACCGGACGCTGGCCCAAATCATATTGTTGCCTAATCGCGTTTGGCTCACCGAGTTTATAATCGGTATCAAACACAGCATTGCCGACATATCGCGTCTCAAGTCCCAATGGCGTGAAAAATTGGGGTTCAAAAGGATGTAAAGTCAGAAGACCATCAAACAATCGCGCGACGCGTTTCGCACGGGACGGACGCATTGCCCAAATTTGCGGGGCGACATATTTGATCAGCGGCGTCTCAACGCCTCGCTTCCGCAATCGTTCGGCTAATCTAATCATGAAACCATAGCTGTCTAAGAATATGACGGCATCAGGATTTGCAGCCTCTATCCGATCAGCCGCCTCTGAAATTTTACGATAGACATGGGGTAATTTCTTAATCGCTTCTGTGATCCCAAGAATAGCGAGGCCGTCAATATTCATTTGGCTCGGAATGCCGACTACGCGCATCTTATCACCACCAATTCCGGCCAGTTTCACATCAGCCTGTGCCGCGCGGAGTTCTATTGCGAGGTCGGCGCCCAACTGATCCGCAGAAGGCTCAACCGCGATGAGATAGATTTTCATTCGGCTTTCGGAAGGCCGGCGATAAATAGACCCATTTCATTTGCCAAACGGATGGTTTCTTCTCGTTCAATGACAAAAGCTCCGTTTGCTTCGGCCACAATTCCAGCCAATCCGGCTTCTGACGCATGCATAACCGTTGCCGGACCCAATGTCGGGAGGTCCACACGAATATCTTGGTTTGGTTTTACCAGCTTCGCCAAAACGCCAACACGAGCCTCCGGTGTACCCCGCAATTCCGGTGGCAAATTCAATAACCGCGTCAGCATCGCGTCAGTACCTTCTTGGGCTTCAACGGCGAGCGTAACACCACGCGCGACAACCGCAGCCTGACCTATATCCAACGCGCCAATAGACGCTGCAATTTTGCAGGCTTGTAGAGCATCATCTCTGTGTTGATCTGTGAGCGGAACCGCGCCGATGACGCCTTCACTCAACATTAAATCCGCGCATACGTCTTGCGGGGAGATAATTTGAAAGCCTTCTTGTTCAAACAAACCTAAAACATGGCGCATCAAAG
>CAYZGF010000213.1:0-4279 GCA_964477595.1 uncultured Algimonas sp. | reverse complement strand
GAATTTTACAACCCTAAGGCCTTCATCATTCACGCGGCGTTGCTGGATCAGGCTTTCGCCCATTGTCCAATATTCCCCACTGCTGCCTCCCGTAGGAGTCTGGGCCGTGTCTCAGTCCCAGTGTGGCTGATCATCCTCTCAGACCAGCTATAGATCGTCGCCTTGGTGAGCCATTACCTCACCAACAAGCTAATCTAACGCGGCCCCATCTATCAGCGATAAATCTTTCTCCCGGAGGACGTATACGGTATTAGCAGTCGTTTCCAACTGTTGTCCCGTACTGAAAGGTAGGTTGCCACGCGTTACTCACCCGTCTGCCACTGTCCACTACCCGAAGGTAGCTTCTCGTTCGACTTGCATGTGTTAAGCACGCCGCCAGCGTTCGTTCTGAGCCAGAATCAAACTCTCAGGTTGAGAGTGAAACTGACATATGTCGTTATTCACTGACGTTGAGATGCAAAGCATCTCAGCGTTTGTGCGTTCAAAGAAAATTACGAGTTCCTCAATCTGCCGAAACAGACCAAGCAATGTCATAACTTTCGAAAAGAAACTTCAGACATATGTCGTTCATTTGATGTGCAGTGTGTTACCACATCTGCGTCACAGCCGAACGCCGCCTGCGTCTCTCTTCCCAATATTCACGATGTCAAAGAGCTGGTCACGAACACTTGTTCCGCTTCCAAATTAAAAGCCCCGCTCGAAAGAGGGGCTCCCGTGTCTCACTGGGCGACTGTGTGTCTCTCAGCGAGGAGCGCTATATAGGGGGGTGATTTTTTTTGCGCAACACCTTTTTTCCGTAAAAGTGCAGAAAGATGCTTTTGCTTGCAGCTTATCCACCTTGTGCTACGAAAACCCCCATAAAACCGTAGTTTTGACACTACACTTATCCACAGGATGACCGAAAATGACTTCCAAACCTAACTTAATCGCTCGCTTTTCAGCGGCTTTATTAGTTTCGACAGCATTTTTTGTAAGCGGTTGCATAGCAGAAAATGGAAAAAATAGCAATTCGACCGATTCCGGCGCCGTGAATCAGACTCAAAATAAATCAGATTCTTTGAAAAAAAATGCAGATGACACCCCAAAAAATATCATTGTCTTCATCGGGGACGGCATGGGCATCTCCACAATCACGGCCGGTCGCATTTTCGTCGGGCAGGAAAAGGGTCTCCAAGGAGAGGAATATGACCTGTCTTTTGATAAATTTCCGCAGCTCGCCCTGATCAAGACCTATAATACAAATGCACAAGTCCCGGATTCAGCCGGAACAGCGACGGCAATTCTCTCCGGATATAAGACAAATATCGGTGCGGTGAACGTCAGGCCAAGCCAAGATATTAGAGATATGGCCGTTGAGGGCTGTAGCGATAACACCCTGCCGACCCTGACAGACAAAGCCAAGACGGTGAATAAGTCTATTGGCGTCATTTCGACAGCACGTCTCACCCATGCGACGCCTGCCGCAATGTACGCGCATTCCGCCAGTCGCGACATTGAAGCAGATAAGGACCTCGCCATTCTGCCCGATTTTTTACCCTGTAAATCTATCGCAGGTCAGCTGATTGGCAGTGACGTCGATATCGCTTTGGGCGGAGGACGCAAAGAGTTTACGGACGAACAAATTGCAGCCTGGCCGGGAAGCTATGTTGAGACGGCGAGTGACATGCAGGGCGCGGCAAAGGACCGACGCCTCTTAGGCTTGTTTAACAGCAGCCATATGTCATTCGAAGCGGACCGGGCCGAGAGTGAGGAACCCTCCCTCGCCGAAATGACCACTTTCACAATGGAGCGACTCTCCGCTGACGAGGACGGATATGTTATGATGGTGGAAGCCGGACGCATAGACCACGCCCATCACGGCTCTAACGCTTACCGCGCTTTGAAAGATTTGCAGGCTTTGGATGAGGCCGTCGCCGCTGCTGTTGAAAAAGCAGGTGAAGATACGCTTATCTTGGTCACGGCCGATCATAGCCATGTCTTCACAATCGCGGGCTATCCCGCGCGCGGGAATCCCATTCTCGGTCTTGTTCGCTCTGTGGACCGTGAAACAGGCGGCCCCGCAGATGAGTATTTGCTGGACGAAGACGGCAAGCCTTACACGACGCTCGGTTATCATAATGGTCCAAACGTCCGTGAGGCCGACTCTGAAACCCTGACAGATAATATGGTTCAGGCCCCCGATTACCGGCAGCAAACCGCTGTGCGATTGGGCAGTGAAACCCATGCGGGAGAAGACGTAGCCCTTTACGCAACAGGTCCCGGCGCTGCGCGATTTAACGGCGTCATGGAGCAGGACGAAATCGGTCAAATTCTGGCCGATCTTCTCGCTGAATAACCGCTCTAAGCTATACATTATATATGCAGGCGAAAAACCATCCGGAATTACGGGGTCCGCAGCGACGTAAATTGCTACGGATACCCCTGTTTCCATGGGAAATTCGGGGCCTGCCGCAGGTCTTCGCGCAGACAAAACCTGAGGTGCGAAATTCGCCAACTGTCATCGTCGTTCCCGGTCTTTGGGCGACAGATGGCACAATGGCAGTCCTGCGGCGATTTTTGACGAAGTCCGGCTATGACGCCCAAGGCTGGGGGTTGGGACGTAACCTCGCCGGAAAGGGCTGGTCCGGGAAAATATCTGATCTCTCTGATGGCTGGGCCAAAGACGAACGCGACCGAGTGAATCGCGGCGAAGCCAATGTCCCGGCCCTGTGCGATCAATTTGCGGCAGAGGTCAAACAGCGCAGTGAAGCGCTCGGCAAGCCCATCGCCCTCGTCGGGTGGAGCTTGGGCGGATTTCTTGCCCGCGAAGCTGCCCGCGATCATCCTGAACATGTTAGCATCGTCATCACATTAGGCAGCCCTGTTGTCGGCGGCCCAAAATATAGTTTTGTCAACGGGCGCTACCGTCGACGCGGATTGGATGTCGATTGGATTGCCGAGCAAACGATTGCCCGCCATGACACACCGATCCAATGCCCTGTCGTCTCTATCTATTCGAAACAGGACGCCATTGTGCATTGGAGCGCCTCACTTGATCGGTGGACCCCACACGCCAAACATTATGAGGTAAATTGTACCCATACGGCCTTCGGTTTTCACGCCCCGACCTTCAGGATAGTTAAATCCGAACTCGATGAGATATTCGCCCAACCCCAATATCCATAACCTAAACCTATAGATATTATAGAATCATTGTTCTGATTTTCGCGATTTTATTTGGACCCTTTTCAAATGCTCCGCGTAAGTAAGTCAACTGGTCGCACCCGCGGCCGTTAGGCTTAGAACAATATGAGGGGATTTATCCTATGACAGGCTTTTCAAAAACAGCACTCATCATGAGCATTGCAACCATCGGCTTAGCGGCCTGTACCAGCACAGAGATGGCTGAAAAAGAGATGATGGACAAAGCGGAAATGGCGTCCGCATCTGAAGATCTTTGTACGACAATGGGTCCGCAAACGCCCCGCGACATCACATCAAAGGTCGGCCTGAACACAACAATGTTCGACATGGCCCCGCCCAGCACAGAGATGAACCTGTGTAATATCCATACCCACACAAATGCTGAGCATAAAGGTCCCGGCTTTGAGATTTTTGCCGGTGCGACGGATGATGGCGGGTATCAGTGTAATGAAACGCCAAACCTGACCGCAGCGGAACTTGCGCCCTATGAAGGACCCCGTTCCTATGAGGGCGCAGAGCCGGGCGACACAATCGAAGTTCACTGGGTTCACACGACATGTGACACATTGCCGGGCGAAGGCTTGGGACCATGCGTGTCCTGCGACGACCCGACATTGCGCGTTGAAACACAAGTTCTGCTCGTCACCAATGATGGCAATGGCGCGGACATGATGGATTTTGCTTATCTGGGTAACTCTGAGAATGGCCTCGCCCAGCCGCGTGCCCTTCCAACAGGAACAGGCGAGCCTGTCATCTTCCGCGGATCAACAACCGGACCAAGCTACACACAGTCCGTTTGTTCGCCGGCTCAGGTCACTTGGTCTGTTCGCCCACAATGCGCGAAAGTCGATGTGCGCTCCGTCCATAATTGGGCCAAGTCAGACACGACATTTAACGAAACAAAAAGCCACGGCGTTCGCCAGCTCGTAACAGCGCCAGAGCTTCTGTCAGAGATTAAGTAACTAAAATTCAATCCTCGGATTGACTAAAAACCCCCACCCCCTCTAGCGTATAGCCAGAGGGGGATTTTTTATGTTCTGGAAGCGTAAAAATAAGAATAGCCCAAATCAGGCTGCGGATAGCTCACCGCATGCCA
>CAYZGF010000212.1:0-4286 GCA_964477595.1 uncultured Algimonas sp. | reverse complement strand
TTGAGCTCTCGCGCATCTGACGATGTGCCGATTGAGACGGAATTTTCACCCCGCGCATCCGCATTCACACCAAAGGCACTGCCATTCACACCCGCCGTTGCAGCCCCGGCACCAACGGCGGTAGCATTCTGCGCGGTGGCTTGTGCATTCGCACCGACTGCGCTCGAACTAATCTCCGTCGCATTGGACGCCCCGCCGAGTGCGGTCGCATCTTGCGCCGCTGCATTTGCAAGCCCTCCAACCGCTGAGGAATTTTCTCCTGCGGCTAGGGAGTCAGCACCTAATGATGTAGAAAATTCTCCTGTCGCTTCAGCCTCTGATCCAAAGGCGGATGAGCGCTCACCCGAGGCGAGTGTCCCGATACAGCCAGCATCATTATCATCTGTGCCGACGGCGGTGGCGTATAGCCCCTGAGCGTTGGCGCATCGCCCAACAGAGGTTGATCTTTCCCCGCTCGCCAGAGCTGAGAACCCAATGGCGACGGTGGATTGGGCGGTGGCATCGGCATTGATGCCCATGGCAATGGCCCCATTGGCGCCCGATGCGACGGTGCCGTCTCCGATGGCGATGGCGTCCAGCCCGCTGGCATTGGCGTTGCCAATCAGGGCCAGGCTGTTATCGCCGGTCGCCTGAGCGGTGCTGCCAATGGCCACACTATCAATTCCAGTGGCGTCTGTACTCTCGCCGATTGAAATGGCGTCTGCGCCTGCCGCATTGGAGGCGACACCTATGGCGATGGCGCGCGTGCCGCCGGCATCGGAGAACGCGCCGACAGCGACAGCCGAGTCAGCCTCAGCTCTTGAGGTGTTGCCAATCGCGGTCGAATTGATGGCATTCGCCAAGGCATCAAACCCCATCGCAATGGCCTGACCGCCTGTCGCATCGGCGCTGGCCCCAATCGCAATCGCATTTTGCATGGTCGCGCTGGCACCATTGATACCTCCATTGCCACCGCCAATCGCAATGGACCGAATGCCGGAGGCGCGGGCTGCAGTCGTTGCGGATGTGCCGCCGCCCAAGGCAGTTGAGTCAGCGGCTGTGGCCTGGGCATAGGCACCAACAGCCGTAGCTTGGGCCCCCGTTGCGTCCGACTCAGAGCCCAAGGCTGTCGTGTTTACGGCACTGGCTCGGGCCACATATCCCAAAGATGCTGAATCGATACCGTTAGCCTGCGCACCCCGGCCAATGGCCGTGGCTTGTTCAGCGTTGGCGATAGCAAAACTGCCGACAGCGGTGGCATCCACGGCTGACGCCTCAGAATCAGTTCCAACCGCCACAGTTTCATCGGCGGTGGCATCCGCATCATGCCCTAGAGCTGTGCTGTCCAGCCCCGTGGCGTTAGCCCCGTCCCCGACAGCCGTCGCATCTGCTGCCCCGGCATTGGCGCTATCCCCGCATTGCAGCGTATTTGCCCCGGTACCGTCCACACAGGCATCCTGTGCGTAAGATGTCGTGCTGATCGCCAGGCTCATGGCCATGCCGGCGGAGCCTGCGATCAGAAGTTTTTTCAAAGTTGATGTGTTTGTCATAACTCTCTCCATTTTGACAATAAAAAACCCATGTGAAACATCACATGGGCAGGCTGATTAATGAGGATATGGAACCAAGGAGAGTAAAGGCGTGACCGTTAGGATCACCAGAATTGAAAATAATCATGTTACCCCTCCCCGCGCTAAAATTAGCGCGTTCGCATCTCTGCAGGACGAAACATGACTTACATTTGTGATTGCGCCCCCGCGAGGTTAAGGAAACGCTAATATTTGGCATGAGTCAATGAAAACGATAGATAATCGTTATCTGAGTCGTAAGCGACCCATCCGCGTTTATGATAAAGACACCATTGATCTTGGTAGGGGGTGAGGGACTCGAACCCCCGACCAATCCGTTATGAGCGGACGGCTCTAACCAACTGAGCTAACCCCCCAAAGACCTTGCGTAGGAGGATTTTAGGCCCCGCTTACGCAGCTATCAGGAAAGTAGCTTCTGCACATATTTCGACCACTCTGCAAGACGGGTTTCGCGCGTCTCTGCAGAAAGTGTCGGCGTAAATTCCCGTTCTGCTGACCATTGCTCTTCGACCTCATCCAAGCCACCATATAGTCCAGCCCCCAGACCTGCCAGGTAAGCTGCACCCAAAGCTGTCGTTTCCAAAATGGTTGGGCGCAGGACCGGCATATCCAGTACATCAGACAGATAACCACACATCCAGCTATTGGCTGTCATGCCGCCGTCTACGCGCAAAGCTGTTGGGCGCACGCCGTCTTTGGCCATCGCATCAAACAAATCGTAAGTTTGATAGACCACGCTCTCCACGGTCGCGCGGATAAAGTGATCGCGATTTGTATTCCGTGTCATGCCGAATGTTGCCGCCCGGACATCCGGCGCCCAATGCGGCGCGCCCAGACCCGTAAAAGCGGGCACGAGATAAACACCATCCGTTGAGTCCAACCCTTCGCAAATGGCTTCGGTCTCCGCCGCATCCTCGACCAATTTCATTTCATCACGAAGCCATTGGACGGATGCGCCTGCCATAAAGATCGAGCCTTCGAGCGCGTAAGTTGTTCTGCCATTCAAGCGGTAGCCAACAGTCGTCAGCAAACGGTTCTTCGACGTCACCGCTTCTTCGCCAGTATTCAGTATAACGAAACAGCCCGTGCCATAGGTCGATTTAATATCGCCCGGTTTGAAACAGGCTTGCCCGATTGCTGCCGCCTGTTGGTCGCCCGCGACGCCTGTGATGGGAATGTCTTTGTCCAAGACTGTGCAAACGCCAAAATCTGCGGCGCAGTCCAAAACGTTCGGCAGACCTTTGCGAGGGACATCAAATAGCTGGAGCAAATCATCGTCCCAATCCTGTTTATGAATATCGAAGAGATTTGTCCGGCTGGCATTCGTGGCATCTGTTACATGGCTTTTCCCGCCCGTTAGACGCCAAATCAAAAAGCTGTCCACCGTCCCAAAGCATAGCTCGCCCGCTTCCGCCCTCGCCCGTACGCCCTCAACAGTGTCTAATATCCACGCCATCTTGGACCCGGAAAAATATGGGTCATGGAGCAGCCCTGTCTTGGCTTGCAAATCTTCAACAGGTAGTTTTTCCGCCAAAGCTTTACAGCGCGCAGCCGTGCGACGGTCTTGCCAGACAATGGCGTTATAGATGGGCTCGCCCGTTTTCCGATCCCAGACCAATGTTGTCTCGCGTTGATTTGTAATCCCAATCGCTTTGACGTCAAATTTTTGCATGGTCGCCCAATCATAGCTCTTGGTCAGCGTGGAGAGGACTGTTGACCAGATCGCTTCGGGATCATGTTCAACCCATCCATCCTGCGGATAGATCTGAGGAAATTCTTCCTGCGCGGAGAATAAAATCTTGCCTTCCAGCGAAAAAACGAGCGTCCGCGAAGACGTCGTGCCTTGGTCAATAGAGAGAATTACATCGGTCATATGGCTTGATGCTATGAAAATCTGTTGACCGCAATGTTCGAAAACGAACTTTTTCTAGCGGTGCAGAATATTTCCCGCTAAGGGCCGCATATGACTTACGATCTTCTTATCATTGGCGGCGGCATTAACGGGACAGCTATTGCGCGGGACGCAGCCGGGCGTGGTTTGAAAGTGCTGCTCTGCGAACGCGATGACTTGGCCAATCATACCTCGTCCAGCTCTACAAAGCTCATTCATGGCGGGCTTCGCTATCTGGAATATTATGAGTTCAACCTCGTCCGCAAAGCCCTGATCGAACGCGAAGTCCTCTTACGCGCCGCCCCGCATATTATCTGGCCCATGCGCTTCGTTCTTCCTTACGACAAAGGCCTACGTCCGGCTTGGATGCTTCGCGCCGGGCTGTTCCTGTATGACAGTCTTGGTGGACGTGAGAAATTACCCGGCACGAAAACTGTCAATCTACGCAAAGCTCCGTTTGAGGGCATTTTGGAAGACCGCCTGACCAAGGGGTTTGAGTATTCCGATTGCTGGGTCGAAGATGCCCGTCTTGTGGTTTTGAATGCGGTAGATGCAGAAAATCGCGGTGCAGATATTCGTACGCGTACAGAGGTCCTCTCTATCGAAACGCATGACGACGGCTACAGCGCCGAGATCCGACATAAGGGCGAAACAGAAACAATTACGGCGCGCGCAATTGTCAATTCTGCCGGGCCTTGGGTGGATGAGGTTCTCAAGAAAATTCAGCGCACCAAGAATGATAATTCGGTTCGCCTCGTCAAAGGCTCTCATATTGTCACGAAGAAACTGTTTGAGGGCGAGTTCGCTTTCATTTTCCAGAATGCGGA
>CAYZGF010000211.1:4029-4298 GCA_964477595.1 uncultured Algimonas sp. | reverse complement strand
CTTTATCGACGCTGAACATGCGCTTGATCCCGTTTATGCGGCCAAGTTGGGCGTTGATGTGAATGAGTTGTTGATTGCGCAACCTGACACGGGTGAGCAGGCGCTTGAAATCGCCGACACGTTGGTGCGGTCCGGTGCGGTTGATATTCTGGTCGTCGACTCTGTTGCGGCTTTGACCCCGCGCGCCGAGCTTGAAGGTGATATGGGCGATAGCCTGCCGGGTCTTCAGGCCCGCCTGATGAGCCAAGCGCTTCGTAAGCTGACGGGCT
>CAYZGF010000211.1:0-3956 GCA_964477595.1 uncultured Algimonas sp. | reverse complement strand
GATGAAGATTGGCGTCATGTATGGTTCCCCTGAAACAACAACAGGCGGTAACGCGTTGAAATTTTACTCCTCTGTTCGTCTTGATATCCGCCGCATTGGCGCGATCAAATATCGTGATGAAGTCATCGGGAACCAAACCCGCGTGAAGGTCGTCAAAAACAAAGTGGCGCCGCCTTTCCGTCAAGTCGAATTTGACATCATGTATGGCGAAGGCATCTCCAAAACAGGCGAAATCATTGACTTAGGTGTTAAAGCTGAAGTCGTTGAGAAATCCGGCTCTTGGTATTCTTATGGTGATGAGCGCATTGGCCAAGGCCGTGAGAATGTTCGGAAGTTCCTTTTGCAAAATCCTGATATGGCGGATGAAATTGAGCGTAAGATTCGCATGAATGAGGGCTTGATCGAAGACGAGCTTCTCATGCCTAAATCTGAACAGGTTGAAGATGACGGCGATGCGCCGGCACTCGGTCTGGGTGCATAGGCTACGTTGAATTGATACCGGTTGGAAAACTTTGAGGTAGCGGTTCCCGAAACCAAGCCGCTATTGTCCGTCTCCTGAAAAGGCTGTCCCCGCAGGTTTATGGCTCCCCGCCTAAAAACAGCGGACATTTTTCAACCAAAAGAGCGCTTGGCACTGCCAGGCGCTCTTTCTATATGGGCAGACCCTATTATGGATTGCCTCTATGACGTCTCTTGCTGATATCCGATCTCAATTTCTGAGCTATTTCGACCGCAATGGTCACACCGTCGCGCCGAGCTCTCCGCTTGTGCCCGATAATGATCCGACTTTGCTTTTCGTAAATGCCGGTATGGTCCCGTTCAAAGACTGGTTTACGGGCGCGCTTTCGCCTGATTATCCCCGGGCGACGACGTCCCAGAAATGCGTGCGGGCAGGTGGTAAGCATAATGATCTGGACAATGTCGGTTATACGGCGCGCCATCACACATTCTTTGAAATGCTCGGCAATTTCAGCTTTGGCGATTATTTCAAGGCGGAAGCGATTGAGCATGCTTGGAAATTGGTCACGGAAGAATTTGGTCTTCCAAAAGATAAGCTTCTCGTCACAGTCTATCATACCGATGATGTGGCCTATGACCTGTGGAAGAAAATTGCCGGACTGCCGGATGAGCGCATTATCCGCATTGCGACGAATGATAATTTCTGGGCCATGGGCGATACGGGACCCTGCGGACCGTGTTCCGAAATTTTCTATGATCACGGTCCAAGTGTTGCAGGCGGCCCTCCGGGGTCTCCCGATGAGGATGGCGACAGGTTTATCGAAATCTGGAACCTCGTTTTCATGCAATATGAGCGTCGCGCGGACGGGACCCAAATCGACTTACCGAAACCCTCAATCGATACGGGCATGGGTTTGGAGCGGACAGCCGCCATCTTGCAAGGCAAGCACGACAATTATGATACCGATCTCTTCCAAACGCTTATCGGAGCCTCTGTCGAACTCACGGGCGTGAAACCCGAAGGCGAAGCCAAATTTAGCCACCGTGTGATCGCAGATCATTTGCGAAGCTGTTCTTTCCTCATGGCCGATGGGGTGTCGCCCTCCAATGAAGGCCGTGGTTACGTTCTGCGCCGCATCATGCGCCGCGCTATGCGTCATGCGCATTTGCTGGGCGCGAAAGACCCGCTCATGCATCGTTTGGTGCCTACGCTTGTTGATGAGATGGGGGCTGCCTATTCAGAGTTGGGGCGTGCACAGGCGAATATTGAAAGTGTGTTCGAGCAAGAAGAAATCCGTTTCCGCCGCACATTGGGCCGCGGAACTGCGCTGCTTGAAGACGCAGTCAAAGACCTGTCTTCCGGTGATAAACTGGACGGGCGCACGGCCTTCACGCTCTATGACACTTACGGTTTTCCGCTGGACCTGACGCAGGATGCTCTTCGGGCCAAAGGCATTGAGGTCGACACGGACGGATTTGACGTCGCTATGGCAGAGCAACGCGAGCAATCCAAAGCGGATGGCGGGAAATTTGCCGCTGCCGGTGCAGATGATCTCTATAAGGACTTGCTCGAACGCAGCGGCGCGACCAGCTTTACGGGATATGATAATCTGACAGGCGGTCAAGAAATTGTCGCCTTAATCCAAAATGACGTATCTGTCGGTGAAGCCGTTGACGGTGATGTTGTTTTTCTCACCCGCGAAACGCCGTTCTACGCCGAAAGCGGCGGGCAGGCGGGTGACAAAGGCGTGGCGACATTCGGGAATGGCGCGCGCATTGAAATTACAGATGTCCAGAAACGCGCAGGTGATTTGCATGCCCATATCGGCACGCTGTCCGGCACGGTCGAGGTCGGTGATGAAGCACAGCTCTCTGTTGATGCTGACAACCGCGAAAAGACGAAACGCAATCACTCTGCGGCGCATTTGCTGCACGAAGCCCTACGCCGCGTGCTGGGTGAACATGTCGCGCAAAAGGGCCAAATGGTAGACGGGGAACGCATCCGTTTTGACATTAGCCACGGTGCCGCGATTACGCGCGAGGAATTGGCTAAGGTCGAGGATGAGGTGAATGCCATCATCCTGCAAAACAAACCTGCGGAAACGAAATTGATGAACCCGGATGAAGCGATTGCTGCCGGGGCCGTCGCGCTCTTTGGTGAAAAATACGGCGATGAAGTCCGCGTCCTGTCTCTTGGCGATCCGCTGGACGACAGTCCGAACGCCTATTCCGTAGAGCTTTGCGGCGGAACGCATGTCGAGCGCACGGGTGACATCGCTCTGTTCAAAATCACGGGCGAGGGCGCGGTCGCCGCAGGTATTCGTCGTGTCGAAGCGGTGAGTGGCGAAGCCGCCCGTCAATATTTGGAAACCCAAGCGGGATTGGCGCGTCAAGCGGCTGACCTTTTCAAAACGAAATTGGAAGATGTTCCGTCGCGCATCGAAGCGCTAATGGCGGAACGTAAGCAGCTTGAGAAAGATCTCTCTGAGGCGAAAAAACAGCTCGCATTGGGTGGCGGCGGTGCGGCCTCCGGTCCGGAAGAGATTAATGGTATCAAATTCTTAGGCCGTGTTCTTGATGGTGTCTCGGGCAAAGATTTGCGATCAATGCTGAATGAGCAGATCGACCAACTCGGCTCCGGTATAGTGGCCTTTGTCGCGCGGGATGGCGGCAAAGTCGCTGTCGCTGTTGCCGTCTCTGAAGACGTCCAGGCCACGCATTCTGCCTCTGATCTCGTCAATAAAGGCGCCGCAGAAGTCGGTGGGCGCGGCGGCGGCAAGCCC
Source organism: uncultured Algimonas sp. (assembly GCA_964477595.1). Classification (GTDB taxonomy): domain Bacteria; phylum Pseudomonadota; class Alphaproteobacteria; order Caulobacterales; family Maricaulaceae; genus Litorimonas. The sequence goes on along the minus strand of CAYZGF010000211.1, from coordinate 714 downwards.
GGCATGGCGCAGGCTGGCGGAAGCCAGCCGGAGAATGCGGAGGCCGCATTAGACGCGATCAAATCAGCGATCAGTGGATAAGCCGCTCTATATAGATAAACGGTTTTCCGTCCCGCCTCACGCTGTGGAAACCTCTGCCATTCGGGCGTCCGGCCCGGGTGGTCAATCGGTGAATAAAACAAATTCGGCAGTGCAACTCCGCTGTGATTTGAACAGCTTTCACATCAATGAAACCTATCGCCGCCGCATCGCCAATTTCCGCGACAGCCGGATTACGGATGACTTCATCGTCATTATCAAAGCGCAAAACCATCGTAGCCAAGCGCGGAACCTTGACGATGCCATCCGTCGCCTACAATCGCTGCTCCGCAAAGCCGTCTATGTCGATCCACCTCGGATCAAAACCCGTCCAAGCTATAGCTCTCAAAAGCGCGCGGTGAAGAAACAGAAGCGCCGGAGTGAGATTAAAAGCCTGCGTGGTAAGGTGCGGGACTGGTGAAAGTTAAATGCTCAAATCCATGAGATTATAGTCAAGTAACGCTTCTTGTGCGGCGGCGTTGTAAGTTATCCCGTCCTGCACATCGGATAATGGCTTGTAATCGTAGGGCGTCTCGTCGGGGAAACGTTGCTTTCTTGCTGCAATGGCGAGGCCCATGACTTGAGACCGTTTCGCGATGAAATCCGCGTCAAATGTGGCGGCTTCGGCGTGAATGC
>CAYZGF010000210.1:0-4300 GCA_964477595.1 uncultured Algimonas sp. | reverse complement strand
CGAAAAAATGATGGCGATTTGGAATTCGAAAACCAAAGAGGACATTGAACGCCTTACCCATGAGGCCCTTGAAACCAATGTCCACTTCGTTGATCCGAATTATAATATTATGGGCCGAGAGGCCTTTATTGATATGGTTTATGCGGTACAGGCTAAAATTCCAGGCGCCACATATTCACATGTCGGAAAAATAGACAGCCACCATAACCACCACCGCTATCACTGGGCCATTCACATGGGTGAAAAGCTAATTATGGCGGGGTTTGACGTCACGGAAACGAATGACCTTGGCAAAGTCGTAAAAATCACCGGTTTCTTTGGTGAGTTAAGCCCCTGCTAAAAATCACCAAATCTGGAACCAGCTCCATAGCATTTGTTGATTTTTAAGAAATAAAGCATAAATGGTTACAACAACCTTTGATTGCTTTTTATGAACACGGATTCCAGCAAAGATTTGAGTTTTGAAGAGCTAAAGCTCTTGGGCGAAGCTATTGACAGTTCCCCCTCCCCGCTCACGCTTTACGATAATGATTATAACATCATTTATGCAAATAAGACGTCCCGCGCCTTATGGCCCGAACTTCATGCTGAATTGGCCAAGGGTGTTGGACTTCGGAAAGCCGCTTATGAAACTTCGAAATTCCTTTTTCCGGGCGCGCCGAAACAAGTCCTCGAACAGGCGACCGACTATGTCATGGAGACGTTCAACAGTGACTCTGCCCATGAAATGAAGGCTAGCGATGAGCGTTGGATGAAGCTTACGCACCATAAAATTAAGGGCAAAGCTATTGCGGGAATAGGCGTAGAGATCACGGATTTAAAAAATCAAGAACGTGATTTAAAGAAGGCCCGAGAAGCCAAAGAAAACCTTATTGAAGTTTTAGAACACGGCCTGTTGGTGGTCGGTGAAGACGGCATTGTGACGAGTTTCAATCCGGCCTATGATGCCTATTGCCGATCTTTGAATGTACGCGTCTCGAAAGGTATGCATGTCAGAGCCCTGACATACGCGTTCATGCAGGAACTTGAACCCGATATTACGGACACCGCTTTCGAAACCCGGTTTCAGGAGTTTTTCGAAAAGCGCTTTAACAATGATGGGTCATGGGAAGATGAGTTCGCCCTTCCCGACGGACGGCATGTGTTGCGGCATCAAAGCTATCGCAACCTTGTTGGAAACATAATCACAACGACAGACATCACGGACATTAAAAACGCGCAGCTGAAAGCCGAGTCAGCTGAAAAGAGCAAATCTGAATTCCTCGCCAATATGAGCCATGAAATTCGAACACCCATGAATGGAATCATGGGCATGGCGCAACTGCTGTCTTTGAGTGAAATGGGAGATCAGCAGAAGAACTTTGTCAAAGTCATTGAGCGTTCCGGAGACGCCCTTCTAACAATTATCAATGACATACTCGACTTTTCCAAAATCGAAGCCGGGCAGGTCACACTCGATCATCACGCCTTCAATTTGCGGAATAGTATTGATGATGTCATCGCACTGCTATCCGTAACGGCCGCCGCAAAGGGTGTTGAAATTCTCTACAGATTCCAGCCGGACCTTTCGGAAAATTATATTGGTGATGTTGGTAGAATTCGCCAGATTATGACGAACATAATCGGTAATGCCGTCAAATTTACCGAAGAGGGCTATGTCCATATAGATGTCTCAGGACAGACCGATCAAAAGGGCACGAGAGTGAGCATTTCCGTCCAAGACACTGGTATCGGTATTCCTGCGTCGAAGATCGAAGATGTGTTTGACAAATTCAATCAAGCCGATGGGACAAAGTCTCGAAAATATGAAGGCACGGGCCTGGGATTGAGTATTGCGAAAGAGTTCGCCAATTTAATGGGCGGTGATGTGACGGTGGAAAGTGAGGTTGGAACAGGATCATGTTTTACAATAATGCTTCGACTCGACATTGATGAACACGTTCTCAAAACGACTTCTGAACCGACAGACCTTCGCGGCAAAAAGATCTTACTGATCAATGACGACCCGAAAAGCCTTCGGATTATCAAAGAACAATTATCTTTTTGGAAATGTAAATCCGCAGCTGTCGACTCAATTGGGAAAGGGATTAGAGCTCTCAAGGTCGGCCGCGAAAACCAAATTGAATTTGACATCGTAATTTTAAATCATCGGCTGCACGATGAAGACTACGAGATATTTTTAACAGACATCCAAGAGAGCGGAGCTTTTTCCAAAACACCGGTTCTTTTACTGATGTCTGCGTTTGAAAATGTATTTGAAGCGGAGTCATTCGACCACGGGATGATATCCTGCCTGACAAAGCCTTATACTGTATCGGCCTTATATGAGGCGCTCAAATCTCAATTGAAACGTCCAACAGTCCTTCGGGGTCAGCAAACTGATCTGACTCCGATCTCTGAGGGAGCCCCTGCACGGGATCAACCGAAATCGGAGTTGTTACCCACTTCCACGTCAAAACAAATAAACGAAGCTCAGACAGCTCAAATTGATGTTTTGGTGGCCGAGGATAATGAGATCAATGCGGTCTATATTAGTTATGTTTTGGAACAGATTGGGGCCGATTTTAAGATCGTCGAGAACGGAGCTGCGGCCGTAGACTATTGCCGACATTCATGGCCAAAGCTCATCTTTATGGATGTCTCAATGCCGGTGATGAATGGTTATGATGCTACGCTGCGGATTCGTGACATTGAGAAAAAGCTGGATAAAGAGCCAACCCCAATCATTGCCGTAACGGCGCATGCGCTGACCGATGATAGAGAGAAGTGTTTGGCGGCTGGAATGGACGGGTATTTAACAAAACCCGTCTCTATGAATCGGATTGAATCGATTTTAATTGAACGGGGAATCATCGAGATGCAGACTTCAATCGCCCAAACATCGTCTACAAATTTCCCGGACAGGGTCATCGCCGCAAAAGCGAGCTAAAAATCTCCAACATCGCACTGCAAACACGTCACGCCATTTGCGCGCCACATATCGACGACTTGCTGGCGATCATCGACGGCGAAGGCGATGTCTCTGCCTTCCGCGCGAAGTTGTGCTAAAATCTCGCCTTTAATGATATTGTCCGGACGGTTGTCTTTATCCGCGCGCATCAACACACGGTTAAAATCGATTTCGTTCCACGTCAGCCATGTCTCCGTCACCTTTCGGAATGCTTCATTTCTGCCCGTCACGATTTGCAGATCATAAGCACCGCTGGCCCAGAGCGTTTTGTATAATTCGACAATCGGCGTATTGGGTGTGTCATCCCCCATCGCCGCATTAAACCGCGCCCAATCCGGGCGGTCACTGTCGAGATAGACACGGCGATGTTGGATGTCCGCTAAGGTACCATCTATATCGAAAATAACGGTTTTCATATTTTCACCTCAACCCTCTCTAAGAGCCACCACTCCCCAATTTCTTTCCCATACCCGCTTCAGGCATGGTTTTATTCGGACGAACCGCGATTACCAAAACTCCGCCGAGAGATATAATTGAGCCAAAAATTAATTGCGCCGTGATCGCATCTTTCAGCAGAATAATACTCAATACCACCCCCCAAACAGGCGTCATGAGTGTGAGCGGCGACAACAGCGAAATATCGTATTTTTTGATCAAATGATAAAAGGCGCCATGTCCAAAAATCGACACGCCGATAACGGCAAAAGCTGTCGCGATCCAGACGGCCCAACCGCCCGCTATATAGGTGCCGATCTGCCCTTGCTCTAAAAAGGCTGAAACGAAAAACAGCGGGGCGAAGGAAAACACGCCTATCCAAACCTGCATTTGCAACGCCGAAATCGGTGTGATGCGTTTCATCAATATCCCGCCAATTGAGGCAATAAAGGCCGCCGCCGCGATATAGAGCAGCCCGATAGAGACAGAGAAACTCTCCGGATCAACGGCGATTAGAAACACACCCGCAAAGGCCAGCATGATCCCCAGCCCGCGACGCCAGCCGACTTTTTCGCCCAAAAAGGCCATGCTCATCAATGTCGAAAAGGGAACGCCCAACTGCCCGACAATTGCCGCCGCAGACGCTTCGGCATTCGCCAGACCAACAAATAATAAAGCAAAATGCCCTGAGCCGATGAAAAAAGAGATCAGGAACAATGTCCCTAACTCTTTCGGGATAGGTCGTAAAAAGGGCAGCAGCAAAACTGCCACGCCCAAAAACCGAATACCCGCAAAAAAGATCGGCGGCACCGCCGCGTCAAACACGACCCACCGCGTGATAACAATGTTCAGACCCCAAACAAAGCACACCGTGAACAGCAAAAGAAAATCACGAAAATTCATAAGCGCTCTAAG
>CAYZGF010000209.1:0-4306 GCA_964477595.1 uncultured Algimonas sp. | reverse complement strand
CGCCAAGCGCAATCCCGTGTGAAGATGCTGGAGAAGATGCAAGACATCGCCATTCCGATTGCCGAGCGGACGACACCTTTCAAATTCCCCGAACCCAAAGGGAAACTCGCTCCGCCTATGTTGGAGTTGGAGAACGCGGATTTGGGATATGGTGCGGACGCAAAAATTCTGAGCAATGTCAGCTTGCGTCTTGATCCCGATGATCGTGTCGCGATTGTGGGGGCGAACGGGCAGGGGAAGACGACTCTCGTTAAATCGATTGCGCAACGCTTGCCGCTCATGACCGGTAACCGGAAAGCGTCTTCCAGTTTGAAAATTGGATATTTCTCGCAAGATCAATTAGATGAATTGACGGAAGGCGAGACCGTTCTAAACCATGTGACCCGGGCCTTGCCGAAAGGTACAGCTGAAAGTCGTGCACGGGGTGTGGCGGCGCAAATGGGGTTCTCCCACGAAAAAGTTGAGACGAATGTTGAAAAACTTTCGGGCGGCGAAAAAGTCCGGCTCTTGCTCGGCCTCATGTCGATTGAAAAACCGCATGTCCTTATCCTCGATGAGCCAACCTCGCATTTGGATATCGATAGCCGCGAAGCACTTATTTATGCGCTGAATGATTTCCCGGGCGCGGTCCTGCTCATAACTCATGACGTCTATCTCGCCGAAGCCACTGCGGACCAATTATGGCTCGTTAATAAAGGCAAAGCCAAACGCTATGACGGCGATTTACGGGACTATAAGAAACTCGTGATGCAGGCAGATCGGGCATAATCGCGACAGGCTGTCGCAGATTTCTTACGGTTATCTAACCTTTGGATTAAACGCCGTTTAGATTTAATCACGCGGCCGTGAGGTGGGCATCCGTTTGGTCTTCTCTCTCCGTAGCGAGTAGACTGAACCGCATCTTCGGTCAGATATTCTAAATGGAGACATCCCCCGATGGAGAGAGTAATTTTTAAACGTGCCGCCGTAGCTGCGACGGCTTTGACCTTCACACTTGCAACTGCAACAGCCAGTTTCGCAGGCGAGTGTAATTCCAAAACAAAACAATCCGCAATGAACCAGACCGCCGTGATGGGCGCGACCATCCATAAAGTAGGCGGCGACTATTCATCCGCAAAAACCTATAAGAAAGCGGAAGGTACAATTATTGATGCCGCTGTTGGAACGCCGGATTTATCAACACTGACGGCTGCTGTAAAAGCCGCAGGCTTGGTCGAAACACTGCAAGGTGATGGACCCTTTACGGTTTTTGCCCCGACAAATGCGGCTTTTGACGCTTTGCCGGATGGAACCGTTGCAACATTGCTGAAGCCTGAGAATAAAGCGACGCTCACAAATATTCTGACGTCACATGTCGTGGCCGGTAATTTCTCCGCGGCCGATATTGTAGCCCTTGTCGAATCCAAAGGCGGGACGGCTTATATTTCGACTGTGTCAGGCGCGAAGCTGAAAGTCATGAAATATGGCGACACGCTGAAAATCAAAGATGAAAGCGGGAACAAGTCCAAGGTCGCGATCGCGGACATCATGAAATCAAATGGCACAGTCCATGTGATCAATGGCGTCCTTCTGCCGAAGTCATCCGGTGGACATTCCTAAGGTTAAATATCATGAGCCGACTTCCTCAGTGGAGGTCGGTTCCAAATTTAAACTAACGGATCAATTTTTAAAGGCGGGGCTATCGGCTCTGCCTTTTTTCCGTTTTTAAGCACACGATAGGCATCCCGAAACGGTATGACATAAAGATTGACGCAGCTATTTAATTCCGATGAGTCTTCAACGATTCCAAATTCCACATCCCGATTATCTTCGGGCATTTCATAGGTCTTGAATAGAATGTCCCAGAGCGGAAATATAAAGGCGAAATTTTTGTCCAAATGATCCGGATGACGGCTGTGATGGACGTGATGATGCGCGGGGCTGGGAAACACTTTCGACCAGACTCCGGGCCATTTCAGCCACATGTGGGAATGACGGAGTTGATATCCCGCAACATTGAATAATAGAGTCACAATCCCGATACCGAAAAGCGCAATTGTATCCGGTTTAAACCCGATCAATGTCAGCATGGCGCCCCAAACAATGCCAATGATAAGCTGGGTGAAAAAGTTATAAGCTAGATTGTCGACCGGATGCTCTCTGAAATTTGAGAGCGGATGCATGACTTCGCTGGAATGATGGACCTTATGAAATTGCCATAGAAAAGGAACTTTGTGCTGCAAATAATGCACATAAAATGCGATGAAATCCCCAAGAAGCGTGATCACGACAAGCGCAAAAATAGCCATCGCGGCTCTATGCGCCGTACTATAATTTTCAACATTCCCTAAACCCTGCAAGGTTTCCAGATTGATGGTCAGGCTGAGGCCAAAAGTGAAAACACCGGCCGTCAGAAGATGGACAGCGAAATGACCGACTAATCCGTGGAAAATGAAATACCGCACATCCAGCCAAGCGGACGGATGTTGCCAGACTGATTTCGGAAAAATGAATCTAAACAAGCTCTCATTTGACTTTGATTTTTTATATAAAATGAAAGCCACTATGAAGGAGCAGAGGAGATAGAAAATGAAGAGTCGGTCATTAGGATCGGCTAAAAACCCATAAAAAGACTCGACATAATCAAAGTATTTTTCACCCAGGGATTTCGTTGAATCCGCCATTTCGCACTCCTCATTATGAGAATGAAATAACGGATAACCCTTATGATTCAGTTTATCCGGCTATTCAGACGTTGGTAGCGGTGTGTATCGGGCTTTCTCATCCCGTTCGACATAGCGTTTCCAGACAGCATCATAGGGGTGAACCGCATCCGTTCTGCCGCTGGCATCGACCAAGGCACGTTTGTCATTGTGCCATCCGAAAATTCCGCGTTCTAAATTTGCCACTGAGATGGCACCATTTGCCATCATCTCGTCTTGAACGCGCTCCGCGAAAATCGAGGAGCGCCGTCCCACTGAGCAATAAACGACGACCTTTTTACCCTTAACACTGCCAATTTGGATTGTGGCTGTTTCGGCTGTCGCGCTCGGATTTACCCAAATCGCACCGGGAATGCGACTGACCGCATATTCTTCCGGCTCGCGAATATCCAAAATGAGTAAGTCAGATTCATCCAGCGCTGCAAAAGCTTCGGGAGAAATCTGAGCCACGCCGGCATGATCTGAGATAATATCTGCATGGATATCGTCTAAACCCTCTTCTCCGGCCGCGCAGGCAGAGAGAAAACTCAATGAGGCGATAGTAGAAAAGGCTAGATTTCGCATATGCGAGACCTAGCCTGAATTCACCTCGATGCAAATTGCGTTTTAATGAGGACACATATCGTGCCGCGTTAGTTATGTTTCCACGGCAGCAGCTTCCGCTTTTAATCGGTTCATCTCATCGCGGAGGCGTGCGGCTTCCTCAAATTCCAGATTCTCGGCCGCTTCGAACATACGTTTTTCCAGATTGGCCATAGCGGCTTGCATATTGCCGCCCATAAAGGGCTCTGACCCTTCGGCCATTTCCATGATTTTGCGACGCGCCTTGCCTGACTTGCCGACGCGTTTTCGTCCCGAAGGCGTGTAACTATTGGCTTCATCTTTGATCTTTTGTGAGGCTTCGCTATCGCCCACCATATCCGCGACGCCGCGCAGCACAGTTTGCGGGACAATGCCGTGTTCGAGATTATGGGCTTCCTGACGTTTGCGGCGGCGTTCCGTTTCGTCCATCGCGCGTTGCATGGAGCCTGTGACTTTATCGGCATAGAGCACGACTCGCGCCTCTGAATTTCGCGCGGCGCGTCCGATGGTTTGGACCAAGGCTGTTTCACTCCGTAGGAAGCCTTCCTTATCGGCATCCAATATCCCGACAAAAGCACATTCCGGAATGTCCAACCCTTCTCGCAACAGGTTAATTCCAATCAGAACATCAAAGACACCAAGCCGTAAATCCCGAATGATTTCAATGCGTTCAAGTGTATCGACATCGCTGTGCATATAGCGGACCTTGATCCCCTGATCCGTCATATATTCGGTCAGATCCTCGGCCATTTTCTTGGTCAATGTTGTGACGAGAGAGCGGTAGCCATTGGCTGCGACTTTTTGAACTTCATCAATAATGTCGTCCACTTGATTGTGGGTTTTGCCGCTGACGGGACGAATTTCTACGGGTGGGTCGAGGAGCCCTGTTGGACGAATGACTTGTTCGACAAAGACGCCGCCCGTGCGTTCCATTTCCCAATCGGCAGGTGTTGCGGATACGTGAATGGTTTGCGGACGCATGGCATCCCATTCCTCGAATTTCAGCGGACGGTTGTCGATAC
>CAYZGF010000208.1:0-4311 GCA_964477595.1 uncultured Algimonas sp. | reverse complement strand
GGTTGATTTAGCCGTTGAACGCCAAACAGTTGACGGCCCACAATTGGGAGTTTGGGCTGCCGGGCATTTTTACCCGCTAGGGCCTGCGGGGTCGCATGAGATCTGATGAAACCCTAAAAAAAATTCAGAGCGCGCTTCTCCCTCTCCGGATTTCCGATAATACGGATAAGGTCCAACGCGAAGGCCAACGCCGCGCCGCGGTTCTGTTTCCCTTTGTCATGCGCGATAGCTGGCACGTAATTCTGACCCAGCGACCCGAAACGATGCCGTCTCATCCGGGGCAGATTGCCTTTCCGGGCGGTAAGGCGGAAGTTGGTGAAACCATCGCGCAGACAGCTTTGCGCGAGACCGAGGAAGAAATTGGGGTTGGTGCGTCAGACATTCAGCTTTTGGGGCGGCTGCCCAGCTTTGACGCCGTTAGCCATTACCGCGTGACGCCTTTTGCAGGAATTGTCTCGTCAAAGGCTAAGATTACGGCTGATCCGCGCGAAGTGGAAAGCGTGTTTGAAGTCCCATTGAGTTTTTTGATGAACCCCGAAAATCATGTACGCCGAGAGGTCTTTTTCGACAATCAGGACCATGTATTATTCGATATGCCCTATGACGAGCCGGGCGGGCGTCATCGAAATATTTGGGGTATGACCGCGATGACAATCTATCGGCTGTGGCAGAGAGGGTTCGAGACGTGATGGACAGGCGTGGATTTCTGGCGGGCTTGGCCGCACTTAGTGCTTGCACGGATAATCGACCGCGACCGCAAAACAAAGTTCATCAGAAGCGCATGGCCATCACAATGGACGATTTTAATTTGGGGTTTGATATAGGGCTCAGCCCTGAAGCTCGCCACGAAAATATCTTGGACGCTTTCAGCGCTGTAGGGCACAAAGCCGCCGGCTTTGTGACAGGCAGTTTTGTTGACTCCAAATGGGGTCACCGCGTGATGAGGGATTGGATTCGTGGCGGACATGTCATCGCCAATCACACATGGAACCACTATCACGCTTATGAAACCGAAGTGGAAGCGTATCTTTCGGACATCGAGAAAACGCGAGGGTTTCTCCTGACATTTCCAGGCACATCGGACTTTTTCCGATTTCCATTTCTTGATGACGGACTCGGACGCGAACAGCAGGTCGCATTGTTTGAGGGTTTGAAGAATTTAGAACTGCGTAATGCGCCCGTGACGATGGATAGTGTAGATTGGTACACGACCAGCCGTATGGAGGCCGCGTTGAAAGCCGACCCCGACACTGATCTTGCGCCTTATCGCTATTATTACGTGCAGATGTGCGTGACCCTCTCCAATCATTGGGATCAAGTGGCGCGGGCCTTGGGTTACACATCTTTACCCCATCTCACGCTCATGCATCATAATGTTTTAAATGGGCACTTTCTAAAGGATGTGTTACTGGCTTTAAAATCCGACGGCTGGCGCTTCATTGATGCGGCTGACGCTTTGGAGTTTCAGGAATATCATCCAATCCCTAGCGAGCCGACACGCGGGCGCAATTGGTTGACGCTCAAGGCCTTAGAAACCGGAACAGAAATCCCGCCTTATCCTGAACAATATCGCGCATTTGGGCGCAAAACGATGGACGCGCTGGGCTTGTAGGCTATGACGCGCGCATGAACTTAAACCCACAGCAATTTCCTTGGATGCGCAGTGACGCTATTTTAGCGTTGTTCAATGCCTTACCCGAAGGCAGCTTGCGCTTTGTTGGCGGATGCGTACGCAATTCGCTCTGGGATATGGACGTCGGTGACATTGATCTCGCCTGCCAGTTAGAGCCGGAGGCTGTTGTCACGGCGTTGGAGGCTGCCAATATTCGAAATATTCCGACCGGGATTGAACATGGCACTGTCACAGCCGTCATAGACGGCACGCCTTTTGAAATTACCAGTCTTCGCCGTGATGTTGAGACGGATGGGCGTCGCGCGACGGTTGCTTACACGACGGATTGGACAGAGGATGCACAACGACGCGATCTGACGATGAACGCGCTTTACGCTGATGTTTCTGGCCAGATATTCGATCCAACTGAGCAGGGATTGGACGATTTAAAGGCACGAAAATTTCGTTTCGTAGGGGATGCGGCACAGCGCGTTCAGGAAGATTATCTCCGTATCCTCAGATTTTTTAGATTTTTGGCATGGTATGGCGGGCAAGAGAAAGTGGATGCGGCTTCTTTGAGGGCTTGCCGAGAACACCAAGCCGGTATCAAAAAGCTTTCAGCCGAACGAGTCTGGATGGAGATGAAAAAGCTTCTCTCGGCGCGTAATCCCGTTCGTGCGTGTCACATCATGTTGACGAACGGCATTTTGGAAACCGTTTTTCCAGAGGCGAATAATGTTGATGGGCTGGAGGCCTTGGTCAAACTTGAAGCGCGAGAAGGCTTTAAGCCTGACCCGCTGCTGCGTTTGATGGCGATGAGCGTGCGTGAACCATTGCAAATGGCATTGCTGACAAAGCGGTTGAAAATGAGCAATGCCGAAACGGATCGTCTCAGAGGATGGGCTGATGATGATGCGCAACTCTCAACGGATATGCCGGAACGTGACCGTTTAGCCGCGATCTATAAATCCGGAAAACAAGTTATTTTTGATCGTGCAAGATTACGCGCGGCGGGCGAGACAGACGCCATTCAATCCTCACGCTGGATGGTTTTGGCCGACCTTGCATTAGGCTGGCAAGCCCCCAAATTCCCCATCACAGGAAAGGACCTTGCCGAGGCGGGTGTGCCGCAAGGACCGGTTATGGGCAAAGCTCTAAAAGCTTTGGAAGCTCTCTGGGTGCGCTCAGGGTTCTCAACCGAAAAACCCCAACTTCTCGCGGCCCTCAAACTCATGGGATATTAATGTCTAATCTTACGCTTTACATTGGAAATTATAATTACTCGTCATGGTCGTTACGGGCGTGGCAGATTTTGCGGAAGACAGAATTGCCGTTTCAATCGGTTATGATCGATCTGGATATTCCGGGCTATAAGGACGCTTTATTGAAAGTGAGCGATGCGGGAACGGTTCCCGTCTTAGATGTTAACGGCCAGGTCATTCCTGACAGTTTGGCGATTGCCGAATTTTGCGCCAAGGCCGTTCCCAATCTTTGGCCGAAGGATGAAGCGAAATGGGCGGAGGCCAAGTCTGTCGTGAAGAAAATGCATACCGGTTTTGAAGCGATTCGTCGCGAGGCTCCTATGAACCTCCGTCGTAGAACCCAAGGTCCAATGCCCGTCGATTGCCTGCAGGAAGCGTCTGAAATCTCGGCGATGTGGGATGAGCTTTTGGGACGTCATGATGGGCCATTTCTTTTTGATGATTGGACGATTGCCGATGCATTTTACCTGCCGGTTGCAACTCGGTTTGAGAGTTATGGTTTGCCGCGCTCTACCCGCTCAGACGTTTATATCTCCGAACTGATGAGCGATGAGCATTATCTGGAATGGGAGGCGCTTGCCTTTGCAGAGACACATATTCTGCCGGAGACAGATGCCGTAAATGCCTAAGCTGAAGCCGCGCTTTATTTAATAATCGCGCGGACTTCGATTTCTGCGGTCGTATTAATGGCGACATCCCCGCCTGAGAACCTCACGACACAGGCTGTGACTTCACAATCCGTGTTGGCCGGAGGGAGGTCGGGTGTACCAAACGCTCCGCCTGTGAAGCCGGTTGTCGTGGCAGAAACAAATCTCAGATTTGTTGGCAATGTGTCAGAGATGTCTACATCTTCTGCGACCGCCGTTGCGGTTGCAGAGTTTGTGACGGTGATCTTGTAAAGCACTTCATTGCCAGGCGTCATATACAGGCCTTCGCCGAGTGGGTCATACACTTCCACAGTCTTCACAGCATTCAAATCGGCATTCCGGCGGCCACACATTGTGATTGTATGCATGGCAATGATCTGGAAAGCGGGATCAGGCCCTGCAGAGGTATCATTGCCGTAATCCCATTCGATGCGGTCAATCGGCTGATTAAACGTCACCGTGACGTTACCTGCAGCTGAGGTCTGTCCAGCATTGCCGTTGCGGCCAACGATTTCATTGCCGCGTACGAAGTTGTTCGCACTGGGCGTTAGAGTGGGTGTTACCGCAACGCCGTTTAGAGACCCGCGGAAGGCCAGGCGGTCAACCCACCCACCCAAATCCACATCGAAAATCGTGAATTGAGCCGCGCCGACGCCCTCTGTCACATTTCCGAAATTGATACCCATTGTGACGAATTGTGCGGTCGAATTAAAATCCGCTGCGACCCCGATACTGTGCTCCGCAGGATTAATCCCACCTGTATAATCGTCTTGGGTGAGAGGTGTAGAGG
>CAYZGF010000207.1:0-4320 GCA_964477595.1 uncultured Algimonas sp. | reverse complement strand
AAGAACAGCTTTCCCTCGCGATTGGCCGTCGTGGTCAGAATGTCCGCCTCGCCTCGCAGCTTTCCGGTTGGGCGCTGGACATCCTGACGGAAGAGCAAGAATCCGAGCGTCGTCAGAAGGAATTCCAAGAGCGCTCCGAGCTGTTCATGAATGGTCTGGACGTGGACGAAATGGTCGCACAACTCCTCGTCTCGGAAGGTTTCGAGACAATGGAAGAAGTCGGCTATGTCGCGCTGGAAGACCTCACATCCATCGAAGGCTTTGACGACGAAACTGCGGAAGAGCTGCAAGCCCGTGCGCGTGAATATCTCGAACGGATTGCAACAGAGCAAAATGACAAGCGGATCGAGCTCGGCGTCGAAGATGAAGTTCTCGACATTGAAGGCGTGACCTTGCCAATGGCGGTTCGCTTTGGTGAGAATGAGATCAAGACTGTTGAAGACGTTGCCGGTCTCGTCCCGGATGATCTGAATGGTTATTCTGAGTATAAAAACGGCGAACGTGTCCATGAAGAGGGCATGATCGAAGACTTCAAACTGACCGAAGACGAAGCCACGCGCCTCATCATGATGGCCCGCGTCGCGGCAGGCTGGATCGAAGCCTCCGCACTTGAGCCCGAAGTCGAAGAAGGTGAAGAGGAAGCCGGTGAAGAAGGCGAAGCTGTTGCGGCTGAGCCAACAGCCGAGACTCTGTTTAATTAGAGTAATTCTATTTCAACTACAGTTCAAAAGCCGTCATCCGAAAGGATGGCGGCTTTTTTATTTCTCTAGCTTATGCTAGTTTTCTATATGGCTGAATACACAATTGAGGACATCGAAATTATAAGTGCGCTCGAGGCCATTCGAAGACGCCCTTACATGTATGTGCTGACTCCTCGAAACCCCATGAAGGACATTATTACTCTTATCGAGCGTGAATTTGATCGACTTAGTGGGATTGATTATCGCGTGAGTGAGAGTTCAAAAACCTGCATAATCGAAGCGAAACAAGATTGGTTGTCTAATGATATAACAGGGGCTCGGATATCAATTGAAGAACGGTTCAACGAACTTAGTCTTGGGGGCGAAGTTTTTCTGAACGCTTTTTATTTTCCATTTTATACAAATGGTCCTGTTGGGAAGTTGGGTGAATCACATCTTCTACGGTATTGCGACGAGGCAAGTGTCGACAAATTTATTGGTGCGCAAGGCCGTGTTTTGATCATTTCTAAAACACAAAACCTTCCGGAAAAGCATGGAATTATATTTGATCGACCAACACAAACACTCCCGGAGCAAGAAAATGAAAAGCGATGGGAGACGTTAGTCGACAAATCATAATTCATTTTGAATAGCCTGCTTGTGATTTGACTCCCGCGCCGAATTGGCAGAGCTTGTGTTTAGACACATGCGGGAGAGACTTTATGTTCATGCACTTGGCCCAGACGCAAATGGCAGCACCGCAAAACTCCCCTAAACAACCGCTTTTGGAAATCACGAACCTCAGTCGCCGCCGTTTTGTCCAAGGCGCTTCGGGACTAACCTTTACCTTGGCGGTTTCGGCCTGTGCACCATCAAAACCAAGTTCAACATCCGAAGCCCTCGCGCCAATTCCTGATAACTCAGCCGTGGCAACCGGGCCATTGGTCTTGATATCCATCGCCGCAGATGGACGGACGCAAATCACCAATCCTCGCTCTGAAATGGGTCAGCACGTTATCACGACTGTCGCGCAAATGATCGCGGATGAGCTGGATGTTGATTGGGACATGCTGGAGATCAAGCAGGCCGTGGGTGACGCGAAATATGGTGATCAGAACACGGATGGCTCAACCTCTGTGCGCAACCATTTTAAGCGCTTCCGCATGGCGGGCGCGTCTATGCGTCAGATGTTGACCCAAGCGGCAGCCAATGAATGGGGTGTCGATATTTCGGAATGCTCAAGCGAGCTTGGCATAATCAAACATAGTTCCGGTAAAACGCTGACATATGGCGATGTCGCGGAAGCGGCCAGCCAATTGGACGTTCCGGCAGAAGATGCGGTCAAACTCAAATCCCGCAAAGAGTGGCGTTATATCGGCAAAGACCAACCGTCTTTTACCATTCCCGAAATCATTCACGGGAAGGGCACATTTGGAATCGATGTACGTGTCCCCGACATGCTCTATGCTGTTGTCGCGCGTCCACCGACGGTATTTGGCACGCTCAAATCAATAGACGACACAGCCGCGCTGGCCGTTCCGGGCGTCACCAAAGTCATTCGATTGCCCGATCCGCAAGGTGAGGCAGCGGCCTTTCAACAATTGGGCGGTGTCGCTGTGATCGCCACGGATACATGGGCTGCCATACAGGGGCGTGACGCGCTGGCGATTGAATGGGAGGCCGGCGCAAATGGCAACTATGACTCTGAAGCCTATGGGCGGGAACTTCGTGCCACGGCCCGCAAATCAGGAACCGCTAAATTGAAACGCGGCAATGTTGATGCCGCGATGGCGTCAGCGGCCAAGACTGTAACAGCGGAATATTATGCCGCGCATTTATCGCAAGCGCCGATGGAGCCGCCTGCCGCGACCGCAAAATGGACAGACGGCAAAGTCGAATGCTGGGCCTGCACACAGAACCCGCAAGCCGCGCGAAGCACAGTCGCAACGATCTGCGGCGTGCCGGAAGAGGATGTTACAATTAACGTCACGCTGCTTGGCGGTGGTTTCGGGCGCAAATCCAAACCGGACTTTGTTGTCGAAGCGGCGCTCATTGCGCGTGAAGCGGGCGCACCTGTCAAAGTCACATGGACCCGCGAAGATGATGTGCGTCACGGCTATTTCCATGCCGTCTCTGCGCAATATATGCAGGCCGGGTTAGACGAAGAGGGTTCGCCAGTCGCGATGCTCCACCGCACGGTTTTCCCGTCAATTAATTCCACTTTCGGTCCGGCGGATCAGGGTTCCGATTTTGAACTCTCTCTCGGTGCGACGGATACGCCTTGGGCTGTGCCAAATCTTCAAGTCGAAGTCGGTAAAGCCAAAGCCCATATTCGGATTGGCTGGCTGCGCTCTGTGGCCAATGTCTATCACGCCTTTGCCAATCAAAGTTTTGCCGCCGAACTCGCCCATGCAGCAGGGCAGGATTCCAAAGACTATTTGCTTAATATGTTGGGGCCTGACCGCAATATCGATTTCTCAAAAGACGGTGTTCAATATGCGAACTACGGCGCGTCACTAGAGGAATATCCCGTCGATACGGCGCGGATGAAAGCCGTGCTGAACAAAGCCGCCGAGATGGCGAAATGGGGCCGCTCCGTGCCAGAGGGTCACGGCCTCGGGATTTCGGTTCACCGGTCTTTCCTTTCTTACGTGGCGACCGCGATAGAGGTTGCAGTGGATGAAGACGGCAAAATTTCTTTCCCGGGAATATGGGTCGCAGTCGACGCAGGCACTGTCGTCAATCCGGCCAATACAAAAGTGCAGATGGAGGGTGGCACGCTTTACGGAATTTCCAATGCGCTCTACGGCGAAATTACGGCTAAGAGCGGCGTTGTGGAGCAAGGGAATTTCCCGGACTGGCGGGTCATGCGGATCAATGAATCCCCGCATAAGGTCGAGGTTCATATTATGGAAAGTGACGCGCCGCCCGGCGGGGTCGGGGAACCCGGCACACCAACGGCTGCTCCCGCTCTCGCCAATGCGATATTTGCGGCGACGGGACAGAGATTACGTTCTCTGCCGCTGCTCGGCCAAAATGACCGCTTAAACATGACGAAAGAGGGGTAAGGCCATGGCGATTACACTCAAAATTAATGGGAAAAATGAAACCGTCAACGCGGCGGAAGGCACGCCGCTGCTCTGGGTCTTACGCGATCATCTGGGCAAGACAGGCACAAAATTCGGCTGCGGCGTTGCGCAATGCGGCGCTTGCACCGTCCATGTCGACGGCGTCCCGATCCGCTCTTGCATCACCGCCCATGAAGATGTTGAGGGCAGCGAAGTGACAACGATTGAAGCCGCCAGCGGCAAAGTCGCAGACGCCATTCGCGGCGCTTGGGAAGAACTGGCCGTGCCGCAATGTGGCTATTGCCAAGCCGGACAAATCATGAGCGCGATAAGCCTACTCGAGACAAATAAGTCTCCGACAGATGATGATATTGACAACGCCATGAGCGGAAATATCTGCCGCTGCGCCACATATGTCCGCATCCGCGCCGCGATAAAAGATGCGGCGAAGACGCTTTAAGAACAAATTAGATTAGGGTTCACGCGCAAATCAGGTTCACCCCTCAACCCGCATCCTGTGTTTCCTTGGCGACCCAGTGCTTTCGGCAGAGGGTGACATATCGGTCGTTCCC
>CAYZGF010000206.1:0-4343 GCA_964477595.1 uncultured Algimonas sp. | reverse complement strand
ATCCAGCGGTAAAGGGCACACCGACCAAGGATAATCCCGACACAGTAAACGCGCCCATTGTCCACGGCATCGTCTTACCCAATCCACGGAAATCGTCAGTACGGGTAATGCCAAAGCGGTACCACATGGCCCCGACGGCGAGGAATAAGCCCGCCTTGATGATCGCATGGTTCAGCAAATGCAGATATCCGGCAGCGACAGACGCCGTCGTCGCAATACCAATGCCGAGCAACATGTAACCGACTTGCGCCACGGAGGAGAAGGCCAGCATACGGCGGACATCCGTCTGGAAAATCGCTTGCAGCGAGGCGAAAATCATACCGACAACGCCTAGGCCGACGAGGATAAACATCAACACATCCGCTACATATGTATAGCTCGGGTCGAAGACGAAGAAGGTGAAACGGAGCAAGAGATAGAGCGCCGCTTTTGTCGCTGTTGACGCGAGGAATGCGGCCACAGGCGTAGGCGAGTAGGCATAAGCCCCCGGCAGCCATGTGTGCAGCGGGAACATGGCCAGCTTCAGACCCAGACCGATAATAATGAAGCCAAACGCCACTTTCGCCACACGGGATCCGCCGTCCAAATCGGCCAAAATTCGCGCCATATCGGCCATATTGAGCGTTCCGGTTTCCATATAGAGGAAGCCAATCCCGATCACGAAGAATGTCGCGCCAATCGAGCCGAGAATAAGATAGCTATAGGCAGCAGAAAGCGCCCGGCGGTCACGGGCCGCGCCCATTGCCACCAAGACGTAAGTCGCAATGGAGGAGACCTCTAGGAAAACGAAAACGTTAAAGGCATCACCCGTCACGACCATGCCGAGAAGCCCGGCAATACACAGTAAAACAGCCGCATAAAATGGCGCGCGCTTATTCGGTTTAATTTCCGCTGCCGTCGCAGGCGCCGCATAGATCAGCGTGATAACGGCCATGACGGCAATCAAAACGACCAGCGGCGCATTCAACGCATCAATATAAAGCGAGATACCATGCGGCGGCGCCCAGCCACCCATTTTGTAAATCACTGTGCCGACTTCGACATTATAAAGGGCAATACCAAAAGCGGTGACCGTTAAGATCAGCGAGACGATAAAGGCCGATCCCCAGGCAATCCTCTTATTCGGCAAAATAGCGGTAATCGCGGCCATGATTAATGGCAGCGCCATCAAGAAACCGGGACCATGTGTGATCAACCAGTCAGGAAATAAATCGAGAAAGCCCATCAGTCTGCCGTGCCTTCCAGATTATAAACGAAGTCTGCCGCCTCAATCTCGTCTTCTTCGATTGTCGAATAGACTTCACGAATACGAACCACGAGCGCGAGACCAATGGCAAGTGTCGCAACCCCGACCACAATGGCAGTCAGGATCAAAACATGCGGGAGCGGATTGGAATAGATAACGTCACTGCCCGGCCCAGGAAGAATATAGGACGCGTCTCCGGCTGCGACGGAAACAGGCCCGTCCAAAATGGCGTAACCATCTTCGTCATAGCCATATTTCTTATCTTCCAAAAGGATCGGCGGTTGCCCGCCTTTGACTTTGGCGATGGTGATATAAAGCAGAAAAACGGACGTCTGGAATATGGACAGACCCACCAGTTTTTTGATCAAATTACGGGATGCAAAGATCGTATAAAGCCCCGTCATCATAAGGATAATGACGATGACATAATTATATTGTGAGAAGAGTTCGCCCATGACTACCAATCCTCGCTGGAGGTTTCGGGCTGGCGCGACCCAAAGGCGTAGAAAATCGCAACCATCACACTCGTCACAGCGCAGAGCACACCCAGCTCAACCGCAATAATGCCGTAATGTTGTCCCGCAATTGTATCCGCATTGAGCACGGAATAATTGAGAAACTCGCCGCCCATGATGAATGTCAAAACGCCGGTGCCGCCATAAAGCAAGACGCCCAGCGTCATACCAACTCGGATCAACCACGGCGGGAAAGCGCGTTTGGCTTCGTCCAACCCAAAGATCAAAGCATAAAGAATAACGGATGCCGCCAAAATCACACCGGCTTGGAACCCGCCGCCTGCGCCATATTCGCCGTGAAATTGCACGTAAAATCCAAAGATCGCGATGAGCGGAATGAGGAACTTTGCAATGACGCGCAACAGGACATGCGGGTCGCGCGGCGCGATCATCGGTGTGTCTTTTTCGTCGATTTTACTCATGACGACACCTCCTCCGCAACGGACTCATCGGCGGTATCACCTGAGCGTTTATCCTCTGACCGATTATCTTGCGCCAAGGCGGCGGACGGCGCGGATTTATCGAACAGGGCGACGCCATTGGGTTTTGCGACCCAGCGTCCGGCATTTCCGTTGAGACCCAAAAGCAGCAAGACGCCGAGTCCTGCCGAGAAAATCACGACGACTTCGCCGAATGTATCATAACCACGATAGCTGGCCAGAACGGCTGTGACGACATTTGGAATTTGCACTTCTTCCGCCGTTTTGGCGAGGTAATCCGTGCCGACATAGCTATTAGCGGGAGAATTTATATCACCAAAGGCGGGCATATCGCCGACCGCATAAAGCATAGCTGCCCCCGCGAGGAAGACGACGGCCAGCGCACCGAATTGGCGGCGCATCGGCACGGGTGTGGATTTACGGTCGGCCAGCAACATGGCCGATAACATCAACACGGTCGAAACACCCGCGCCAACCGCGGCTTCGGTAAAGGCAACATCAACAGCATCCAGCGAGACAAACCAAGCCGCAGAGACAAGCGAGTAAACGCCCTGCAACATGACGATCCCAAAAAGCGAACGCATACGAACAATCGAAATGGCGACGACGACGAGAAGCGCCAGCAAACTAATATCGAGAAGAAGAACCGGAACAGCGAAACCCGGTTCCGTAGCGGCAGCGATCAAATTCATCACGCGTCCTCCTCGATATCCGGCGCACGATACGGTCCCAAAAGCGGTTTTAATCCCGCTTTATAGGCAGCATGCGCGACAGCATGTGTGGCGGTTGGAGATGTCACAAAGAGGAAAAATGCGACCAGCAAAAGCTTCAACACCATTTGCAAATTATCCGCTTGGAACAAGAGCGCCAACAGGATGAGTTCCGCCCCTAATGTGTCCGTCATACCCGCCGCGTGAAGCCGTGAATAAAAATCAGGTAAACGTAGAACGCCGACCGTTCCGGCCAGAACAAAGAATAATCCGGACGCCATGGAGACAAGTGTTCCAACCGTAGAAATTAACCCCCACCAATCCATATGACTCGCGGTTTCAGCAGCGTAGGACGCCTCCGCTGCGGCTGCAAAAATAAGGCTCATTGCGGGCCTCCCCGCCGGGTCTCATCGGCTTGCATCAATCCAACATCGAGGGCGCGGTAATTAAAAAACTTCAGCACAGCGATGGTCGCGATAAAATTCATCAATGCGTAGAGCAGAGCGATATCAATTCCGTCGGGACGCCCGATGATGAAACAGAAAACGCAGAGAAACAAAACGGTTTTCGTACCGAAACTATTCACCGCCAATAAGCGATCATAGAGTGTCGGGCCACCGATCAACCGTGCCAGCATCATCGCCATTGAGACAATAATGAGAAACGCACTGCCGAGCATGACATATCCCATAAACGGGCTCATGACGCGCCTCCTTTGCCGCCAATCGCTTGTCTGGGCACATCAATATCTTCGCCAATCGCCCACGCAGATTTTTCGGCCATATCAGCAAAATCCGACGGGTCAGACATTTCGGATAAAAGCGCATGGACCAGAATGTGATCATCTTGAATATCAACACTGACCGTTCCGGGTGTCAGTGTGATTGAGTTGGCAAACATAGCCTTGCCAATATCTGTTTTCTGCGGCGTGGGAATGCGCGTCAGGGTCGGCGAAATCGCCATATCCGGGGATAGAACCGCCCGAACGACGGCGATATTGGCTTTAATAATTTCAATGAAAAGCCAGGAGAAATACGACAAGGTCTGCGGGATGGTCATATAGGGCGCGGTTTCACCATCCAAGATACGCATACGCCGCGCGATCCAAAGCGTCAGAACAATGGAAATAACGCCAAGCGACAACAGCAAGGGTTTGAAATAGCCGGACAGGGTCATCCATGTCACAGCCAGAGCAAAAGTCAGTATCAGAGTAAAACGCAGCAGAACTCACTCCCGTGAAAAACGTTTCACGGTCATAGCGAGGGAATCAGGGCGGTTAAAGTGTTAAGAGAGAGGAAAATTGTGGGCAGATGTCGCGGTTACGATATCGTCCGCTTTCCCGATATTCTGGGTAAATTGCTTTCGTTTAGGGCGCATGATCCTTGCAAAATGGCGTATGCGGCAGCGTTTCAAGCCTGTCCGCTTCAATCGG
>CAYZGF010000205.1:0-4356 GCA_964477595.1 uncultured Algimonas sp. | reverse complement strand
AACGCACCTCTGCGCAACTCGCGATTTCGCTTCACGCGGCCAATGATGAACTGCGGACCAAGATCATGCCGATCAATAAGAAATATCCGCTGAAAGAGCTTATGCAGGCCTGCCGCGATTATCCCGGTCTGTCCAATTCCCGTCGCATCACATTTGAATATGTCATGCTGAAAGGGATTAATGACCAGCCTTGGCACGCCAAACAGCTGATTAAATTACTCCGCGGTATCCCGTCCAAAGTGAACTTGATTCCGTTCAACCCTTGGCCGGGCACGGATTATGAATGTTCCGATATGGACACGATCAAAGAATTTTCTGATCTGATCAATGCCGCCGGATATGCCAGCCCCATTCGCAAGACGCGCGGGCAGGATATTTTCGCCGCCTGCGGCCAACTCAAAAGCGACAGTGAGAAAAAACGCGCCTCTGCCATTCGCAAAGAGGCAAAGACAGAAGCGGCCCATTCCGAGTAACCGCACAAAAAACTTGCTCTCGCGCAAGAAAAATTGAAATAATGAAATTGGAGATATTCAGGAAGGCGCAACTGAATATCGTGGGCACAATGACAGATTTACGGATGCCCTTATGCAGCCAGCATTTGAAAGCCTCGCGGCAGGATTTCCTCAATTAATTTTCTATCTTGTGATGGTCGCTGCGATCTATCTCGCCGCGATTTTAACCTATGTAAAACTGACGCCTCATAAGGAACTGGAATTGGTCCAAGCCGGGAATGTGGCGGCCTCAATCCATTTTGCCAGCCTGGTTATAAGCATGGCACTGCCTGTGGCAGCCTGTTTGATCAATAAGTTCTCACTTGCCGATGTGGGGATTTGGACAGCCTTTGCGTTACTCTTGCAGCTCTTCCTGTTTCGCATGACGGATTACATTATTTTTCGCGGAATGCCTGAACGGATTGAACGCGACGAAATTGGTCCGACCGTTGTTCTAGCCTCTTTCAAACTTGCTGGCTCTCTCATTCTCGCCTTTGCCATTGCGGGCTAGTCTATGGCCCGTCGCCCCAGCGGATATAGTGCCAAAAGAGCCAAGCGTCGATTTCCGGATTGGATTTTATACGGCGTCTTATTGCTGATTTTCGTCATGACGGCCTATGAGGTCGAACAGGATGTTGTCGTAGCAGATGCCCCGGAAAGTCCCGGTTTAGGCCCGATGTTACCGTCCGACTCGCCAAGAGATGAAATCGTCTTGGTTGATGTAGCGCCGCGACAATCCGGTATGGGGACGGCGTTCTCAATTAATGATGATGGAATGTGGCTGACAGCGCGGCACGTCGTCGATAGTTGCAGCAGCGTCGGTTTGCGGATTGGATTAGGGCGTATCGTCCCCATGCAAACCCAAATCGTGCGAAATTCCGACTTGGCGGTTCTCACATCCGATTGGAAGCGCCGTGCTTTGCCCGCGGATCTGGAAGCCCAAAGACAAATCGGAGAGATCGGTTATTTTTTTGGCTATCCGCAAGGTCAGCCCGGTGAGGTCGTGGGCAGTTTAATTGGACGCAACCGCATGAAGGTACGGGGCCGTTACACAAATGAAGAAGCTATTCTCGCTTGGTCAGAATTGGGACGCTCGCGTAATTTAACCGGATCATTAGGCGGGCTTTCAGGTGCGCCTGTTCTGGACAAAGACGGTGAAATTATTGGCGTTGTTAGTGCAGAATCGCCCCGACGTGGGCGGGTTTATTCCGTCGCACCGCGATATTTACGCGGCATCATCACCGATCCAGGAACAGAAGCGGAAGCCTTATCACTCGAAACCTATGGCGTATCTGCTGATAAATTACGTCGGAACAGGCGTATCGCGCAGGTTATTTGTCTGGTCGAATAGATAAGAGTTTGATTAAACAGGCCTATGCGGGACCGAGATTTTAGCGATAAAGAAGCAAAGATTTGGCGCATCCTTGTGCTCTCTTTATTCGCGATTATCATTGGCGGCGGATTTTGGGCCGTTAACAAATATGTACCTCCGCAACATCTGTTTTGGAAACCCTTGGATACGAACCGTCCCCTCGGATTCGCATCCAAACAGCAACTCTTTGCGCTCAATCTAAAATCCTCCCGCACCTGCATGAACCTTGTCAGAGATACGGTCGGATTTAATACCGTTGTCGCCGACCCAAAGCGCCCAACGACCGGCGCGGGAAAAGGCGTTTGCGGATGGGATGTCGCCCGGGTCGTTTACGGAACAGACGATGTTTTATTCGCGCCGGGCGAAAGCAATATGCAATGCCCGCTCTCTGTCGCCGTCTTTCTTTGGCAACGCGAAGTGGATGCCCTTGCCCGAAAACACTTTGATCAACCCCTCGCCAAAATTCATCATTACGGCAGCTATTCCTGCCGCCGCCAGCGCGGAAATGGATCGGGAAACTGGTCCGAACACGCCTTTGCCAATGCTTGGGATGTGGCCAGTTTCGAGTTGGAAGACGGCACTCTCATTGGCATTCTCAAAGATTGGGACGGCGAACGAAAGAAGGCAAATTTTCTTCGGGAAGCTCGCAAATCCGCTTGCGGGATTTTTCGTGTGACATTGTCGCCGGATTATAATGCAGCCCATCGCGATCATTTTCATTTGGATATGGGTCCGGGTAAATCGTGCAGATGAATAGACTTTTGTAACGTCTTCACGTTAAGCATGCACCATGCATATTCTCGCAATCATCATTGGTATTTTAGGCGCAGGTTTTTGGTGGGCCTTGCGCCTATCCGCACATCAGAAGAATATTGGTGACGCCGCAAACATGGCGCGTGGTGCGGTTATTCAAGCCAAGAACCTTCCCCGGCAGCGCAGATTTAAAAAAGCGCATAATAAAAACGGATTTGACCTTGTTGAGACGCCTGTTGAGGCCGCGACAGTCCTCATGATCATGATTGCACGTGCGGGCGAAAGCCGCCGGATCGACGCCTCGGAACGCGATATTATTGAGGCCCAACTGGCAACGAATATGCAGCTTTCCGCAGATGATGCGGATGGAGTCATCCGGCAAATGGACAGCATCACGCATAACATCGTCCTGCCGGAGTCAGCCATCACACCGATGACGAAAGTTCTCAGGCAATTTATTAGCCGTGACGAGGCTCGTGACTTGGCAGATATGCTGTCTCAAGTCGCATCGGCATCAGACGATCCAGATATCAACCAGAAGGAATTTTTGAGGCGATTTCGTGAAGGATTCGACTTGAATTAGCCCTCCGGTCGAAACTCTACTGTCACATCATCAATTTGATATTGCTGCCTTAATCGAGCTTTAATCTGATCTGAAACTGTTCCAAGCACAACGGATGTACTGATATAAGCCGTGAGGGTTAGAACGGCACGTTCTTGGGTCAAAGACCAGATTTGGATATCGTCCACACGCATCACTCCCTCTATATTTTGAGGTAAATCCGTTTGGATTTCTATCGTATCAATTCCCTTAGGCGTGCCTTGCAATAACACATGCCCGGAATCTTTGAGGAGCGACCAGGCTGACCTCAAAATCAATATAGCGACTAAAACGGATAATATTGGATCGGCTAAAACCCAACCTGTCGTGAGGATAATTATTGCAGCGGCAATGGCTGCCACAGACCCCAAAAGATCGCCCAAAACATGAAGAACCGCGCCGCGGATATTCAGATTTTCCTGATCCGCTCCCATTAATATTCGGAAAACAACAAGATTAACGAGCAATCCCGCAACAGCGATCCAAAGCATTGTTCCCGCCAGTACCTCACCCGGGTCCAAAAGCCGATCTATAGCTTCCCAAACAATCCACCCGGCGACGAGGAACAAAGTCAGCCCGTTTATAAAAGCGACCAATATGGACACCCGGTCATATCCATAGGTAAAGCGCGTATTGGCCGGACGCATGGCTAATTTAAATGCGCCCCATGCCATCGCCAAAGCTGCAAAATCCGTCAGCATATGCCCGGCATCAGCAAGGAGTGCCAGCGATCCTGAGATCAAACCGCCTGCGACTTCTGCCAACATGAAAGCGCCTGTCAATAAAGCCGCCAATCCGACCCGCCAGCGATTACTCTCATTCACTTTGGGTGTGTGGCAATGCCCGCCCGCGGAATGCTCATGGTCCGCGTGGGTATGAGAGCCATGATCGTGATGTGTGTGGGGGTGCCCGGACATGGGCTTTCTTCCTGCGAAATGAGGCGTGAGGTCAATATCTTTAATTCGTCCTTAGCCTCTTCGGTGTAGAGAACTGCGCGTGAGACAGGGTACCAAACATAATCTGCCGCGAACTCTGGTTCAGACGCCGCAAGAGATGAGCGAGACCGATTGGGCCGCTTGGACCAAGATGCGTGCGGCAAATACTGATTTACGTTCCCCCTATTTTCATCCGGATTATAC
>CAYZGF010000204.1:0-4365 GCA_964477595.1 uncultured Algimonas sp. | reverse complement strand
GACGCAATCCCAACATGGTCAATACCAGCAATTTTCACGACATGATCAATATGGTTCACGAACTCGGAAATTGTCGCTTCGGGTGCCATTTTCGCGATATTCCTCAATTGAACATCATATGTTTTCTGGTCAGACTGACTCCATAAAGTACGATTTCTATATTGCGCATCCAGTGCCTGTCTTGCAGATCGCTGCTGCGCGGTCGGGCGTTTAAGGGACGACCCTAAAGCTACAATTTGCACAACGCCGCCTACCTCTGCGATTTTCATGAGTTGTTCGTCGTCGAGATTATCAGGGACGTCCGCAACGGCTTTCACGCCGGAATGCGCGGCAATAATTGGCGTTGTGGAAATTGCCGCCGCCTGCATCATTGTTGACTTCGCCGCATGAGACACATCGACCATGACACCCGCGTCATTCAAAGCCGCGATAAGTCTAACACCATCGCGCGATAAGCCATTCCATTTTGGCCCGCTATCGCGGCTTGGGTGTGGCCTAGCGCTATCGCCAAATTGGTTATGCCCCGATCGCGTAAGCCCGACATATTGAACGCCCACACCGGTATAGATTTTCAGCTCTTCTGCATAATTTGTGAGACCCAGAGGATAAGCGTTATCCATTCCGATCAGGACAGCATGACGTCCCTCCTCCACGATCTGCCTAACATCGGAGGCTGTCCTTGCGAGAGCAACACGAGACGGAAAGGCTTTGGACATATCACAGATAGCTTTTAATCGCGTTTCCGAAATCTCCTGCGCAGCCTTAATCGCGCTATAACTCAACTCACCTTGCGGCGTAGAAACATTCCAAAATCCACTATCCAATTTTCCCGCACTTAATTTGGGTATGTCAACTTGGAGGTCTGTCGCCTCACCCGGATTGACCCCTTTCATATAGGCAAGCGGGATATCAATATGTGTATCCAGCGTGAGCATTCGGTCGTGCACGGATGCAACATCAGCCGTGGTCGCGCAGCCGCTGAGTAAGAGGGCTCCAATTCCAGCCCCAATTACTGTGGGTGATAACTTCATATCCATGCCTCTATTTGCGACGGAAACTAGGGCGCTGAGACGTTTCATTTATCTGCGACAGCCTCCACAGCCTCCATGACGCGGAGTAAATTACCGCCCCAAATTTTGGCAATATCAGCCTCGCTATATCCACGAGCGATAAGCTCAGCGGTTACATTTTCCGTCGCCGATGCATCTTGCCAACCTTCAACGCCGCCACCGCCATCGAAATCTGACGCTATGCCAACATGGTCTATCCCAGCCACTTTGACGGCATGATCAATATGATCGACAAAGTTTGAAACGGTTGCACCGGGTGCCATTGCAGCAATTTCAGCACGGCGCTCACCGTATAAATCGCGCTTAGCCTGATCCCAGCTCGCCCTTTCGCCAAATTCCGCATCCAGTGCATCTCTCGCCGCTTGCTGTTCTTTTGTTGGGAGTTTCACATAAGCGCCGAGAGCCACCATCTGAGCGACACCGCCGACCTCTGCAAGTTTGCGTAATTGCTCATCATCCAAATTTCGTGCCGTATCGGCAACGGCCTTCACACCCGAATGCGACGCAATGATGGGAGTTTTGGACAAATCTGCGGCCTGCATCATTGTCTCTTTCCCCGCATGGGACAGATCAACCATGATCCCTTCCCGGTTCAATGCCGCAACCAGTTCTTTCCCGGCAGGGGAAAGACCATTCCATTTTGGGCCTTTATCGCGAACGAAATTCGGGTTGGAGCTGTCTCCGAACTGATTATGTCCAAAATGGGTTATCCCGACATAGCGGACGCCGGCATCAGCATATTCTGAGAGCGTCTCCAGATAATTTTCCGGCCCCAGCGGAAAGGCATTCTCCATCCCGATCAGAACGGCGCGACGCCCGGCTGCCACAATCCTGCGCACATCTTCGGCCGTTCTGGCCAGTTCAAAATTATCTGAATGCACATCGACCAGCGCACCAATCGCTTTTACCCGGGTTTGCGCGATTTCAGCGGCCAATTTGTAACCGCTCTCGTCCAAATCGCCTTGGGGCGTATAAACAATCCAAAAGCCGCTATCGAGTTTCCCCTCCATTAGCTTTGGCAAATCGACTTGCAGATCAGTTTCATCCGTCGGGTTGATTTCCGTCATATAGGTCAGCGGAATATCAATATGCGTATCCAATGTCAGGATTCTGTCATGAAGCGCTTTCGTATCACCTGTATCTTGGACGGTTTCAGCACAGGCGCAAAGCAGAATCACAGCGCAAACCGGCACGGCAGTTTTGAGAAAGGACATCATATATATCTCCGATACCCCAGCGCATAGAACGCGCGGGTTCGGAAGCAGTCTATCAGGTTTTCAGCCTTTTGCCAGAACGACGAGACAACCGTGCATAAGTAATTAAAGCTACCGCATTAAGCGAATATCCGCTTCCAACGCCGTCGCAATTGTTTCAAATCGCGCGATCAAAGCCGCGTTGTTATCGGCCGTCATTGCGTTTTTGTTTTTACTGGCACATTTTCTGAGCATTTTTTTCGTTTTGTTATCTGTGACCTGAAAAGCAATCGTAAAAATCTCAATGCCTTCATGCTTGATGGATTCGCATAGACGGGCTGTCGCAGCGTTCGACTCCGTCATTACATCACCATTGCCATTGCTGATATAGGGCGGCGCCCGATATTCGGACTCGGCTGTTGAATCTTGCACAATTTCAGTCGTATTTTCGCCGTCCGTCATTAAGACCATGACTTTTCGGTTCACAGGTTCTCCCGCCTTTGGAGAGTTGTCATAAGGTTCACCAGGCGAAATAACGCGCTGCCCCCAGATAAGACCCGTTGGTAGATAGGTATTATCCGTCGTCCACATGCCGCGGATTTTCGTTTTCAGATCCTCATAATTATCAGTCATGGGGACGATTTCGGCTGGACACCAGCTATCAACGTCCCAAGATAAACCTGATTTTTCTTTTGTAACTTTGTTTAGAAGCCCCGGTATTCGGTTGCCATAATCACCGTCTCTTTCGCTAAAGGGAGGCAGACGCGTCCCAACACAGCCTTCCCAACGCGATTCAATCGTTGTACTGCGTTCTTCTGTTCCAGTGACTTCCTGACCTGTACAGGACCTGTGTTCATATTCCTGCTCGACACCATCAACAGTTCGCGTTCGGGTTTCCGTTGTACATGTACCCTCTGTTCTGTTGGTTTGTGTCCATGTCCGGGGCGTATCATATTCGGCGGGCATGTCGAACCAACTGGCTGTACGTGCGCTGTCAGCCACCCGAACGTAGCGCGCGAAGGGAACAACGCCAATCTTCGTGCCGCTGTCGCTGGCTTCAATAGCTTCTACGAGTTTGACAGCACCGTCTTCTAGGGCCTGCATCTTGCCATCGACTTCCATGGAGCGCGTATTATCGAGGACCAAAACAATATCGACGCCCTCTTTACCCGGCAGTCCGGATTCTGCGGTGGCCTCCAGCCGAATTTTATCGACGCCCAAAAGGCCGCCGAAAAAGGGTTTATAATCCACTTCCGCTTTCAGAACGACGGACTTTTCATTGATGGTCAACTCAGGCTTAATCCCTTTGAGGTCGAAGCCATTTGCTGCGACGACCTCCCGGGCCGCTTGTCTACGCGTCTTTTTCTCTTGCTTATACTTTCCGTTTTTCTTTCTTTCGATTTCAACGGTTGCAGCTGCAAGAACGCCTGCATCGACTTGAGACTGCAGCGCCGATCTCGCACGGGTCATGTTTGAATAGTCAACGGCCGCCCCAACACCGGTCAAAATCATGACCGTCGTCACAGCGAACATCATTGCGACATTTCCATTCGTATCAAGTTTATATTTTTTAAAATTTAGCATGCCCATATCCCACATATTTGATGCAGACTTAACGTTTCCATCTAAATATGAGGTTTTGGAATGTGGTAAATAAAGCCTTATTCGGCCTTGTACTCACACGCTAAATTCTCACAAATTTCTCCAGATAAAGCGGCGTCTGCCATTCCGGCGTGTCCGGAATTATGGCGCCTTGCCCCCGCAGCCAGTCTTGCACGGTTTGGCCCGCTTCGGGTCCCGATTTCCCACGAGCCGCCGCAATATCTTTCATGATCGTGCGAAACCGCTGGTGAAATTCCGCTTCCTGCTGGGGCGAAGGCGGCGGCATATCTTCATAACTTATATATTTTTGGCGTAGGGGACGGCAGTTCCGCCTCCAACGCCGTCAGCTTGGCCTGATTGCTCCGTAATTTGGTTTCCAAGATTTGCTCTTACAAGTTGAGACCACGGCTTGGCTTTTTCGGATTGAGTGCGGATGCGGCGAGATTGTTTTGTTTTGGGGTTGAGGATTGTCTGGATGTTCGGGTCATGCGCGGGCCTTT
>CAYZGF010000203.1:0-4373 GCA_964477595.1 uncultured Algimonas sp. | reverse complement strand
CCATCATCGCCTTGCCCATTTCGTCCATAACGGTGCGGACATCGTTAAAGTCGAGATTGATGAGCCCGGGTACGACCATGAGGTCGGTTACACCGCGAACACCGGAATGCAGGACTTCGTCCGCCATAGAGAAAGCGTCAGACATCGTTGTTTGTTCTGTCGCAACACGGAACAAATTCTGGTTTGGAATTGTGATCATTGTGTCGACTGCGGCGTAGAGGTTCTCAATACCTTGATCCGCAAGCTTCATCCGGCGGGACCCTTCGAACATGAAAGGTTTCGTTACAATACCAACAGTTAGGATACCTTTTTCACGTGCCGCGCGCGCAATAACCGGTGCTGCGCCCGTACCCGTTCCGCCGCCCATGCCTGCTGCAACAAACAACATATGCGCACCATCAAGATGCTCCATAATTTCATCGAGGCTTTCTTCCGCCGATTGTTCGCCAACCTCAGGGCGCATACCAGCACCCAGACCTTGGGTAATGCCTGATCCCATTTGGACTTTACGCGTAGCCGCGTTCAAAGCGAGCGCTTGAGCATCCGTGTTTGCAACAACAAAATCCACACCGTCGAGGCCTGCAGCGATCATATTATTGACGGCATTCCCTCCTGCTCCACCGACGCCGATAACGACGATGCGTGGCTTGAGTTCAACAGATTGTGGTAGTTGGAAATTAATCGGCATGACGGCACCCGGAATATGGTCAATGATTTATGAATCAGACTTTGGGCGCAAAGGTTTAATGGCCTGTTAACCGCGTTAACTTTTAGAGAAAAACAAGCAGAAAAGCTCAGTCGCTAGAAGTTTTCCCGCAACCATTGAACGGAACGCGCCACCGCATTGCCTGAATAGCGTTGCGCACGCATCCGACGCCCTGAAAGGTCGGGTGGACCGTTCACGACCTCTGCACGGTCATCAAAAACATGTTTGAGCAAACCCGTCGCAACCGCAAAGTCCGGCTGGCTCAATTCTTCCGACAATCCGAAGACGCCGTGGGGCTGACCAATACGAACGCGCTTACCGAGAACATGCGTCGCAAGTTCACGCACACCATTCAAATGCGCGCCGCCCCCCGTCAGAACGACCTGCCGCCCGGAATAGGTTTCCAATCCGGCTTTATAAATCCGCTCTCTCAAAAGCTCCAAAGTCTCTTCAACGCGAGAGCGGATTATATTCGTCACCATGGAGCGCGGCATATGGTGCAGTTCGTCTTGGGCCGCAATCGGCGGGCACGGGACCATTGATGTTTCATCATCCGCGCCATGCAAGCAGGATCCGTAAATCATTTTGATCCGTTCAGCTGCCTCAAAGGGCGTGGATAATCCGCGCGCCAAATCAGATGTAATATTACGCCCGCCAACACCCAGAGCATCGACATGAACCAATGTATTGTCGCGAAAAATCGCGGCTGACGTTATACCTGCGCCCAAATCAATCAAGGTCACGCCCAAATCGCGCTCATCTTCAGTCAAAACTGACAAAGCAGCGGCATAGGGGCTGACCGTGACCGAGCGAATGGTGAGATGGCAGCGCTCAATGCAATGCGCCAAGTTACGAAGCGGCCCGATCCCGCCCTGCACGAAATGCATATCCACGCCGAGCTGGCGACCATACATGCCGCGCGGATCGCGAATACCGTCTTCGCCGTCTACCTGCCAATTCAGTGGTATAGCGTGAAGGATCGCATCTTCGGCTTGAGATAATTCTGACAGAGACGAATTCAAAACACGCTTTAGATCGCGATCAACAACGGCGCCGCTCGCAAATTCAGTCTGCACCGTCATGTGTTTTGAGCGCATAGACCGCAGTGCAACATTCACACAAACGTCTTGGACGGTGACGCCAGCTGCCCGTTCTGCCTTTTCAACGGCGGCACGAATACCAATTTCAGCCGCCTCCAAATCGACAACTGCCCCGCCCTTTAATCCGGACGACACGCCGAAGCCTGACCCAATCAAACGCACACCCAGACCCGGTTCCTCTCGACCAATCAGGCATACAACCTTGTTGGAACCAATATCCAGGACACAGACCGTTTCCGGTTGTCGTTTTGTGGGCCCGCCAAACATGTTTTAGCTGGAGCGCGGGCTTTGAACAGATTTCGCCGTCAGGCCAATTCGATCTGCCAAGCGCAGATCAATTGTCCCGACGTCACGTGAAAGGATGAATGTTTCGCGGTCCAATTTTGCGAGACGCGTTACGGCACTCTCAACATTTTCAACAGGTAACCGAATGATCGTTTCATTCTGCATATGTAAATCCCAGCGACCGGACGGGAATTGAACCAAGCTCTCAACGCGTGACCATACTTCTGAATGTGACTCCAATGTCGCCTCGATATGTTTAGCCGTTTGAGGGGCGTCAGGCCCGATATAAATTTTCAATCCGCTCGGGACAGACGCTGCAGCCTCAACAGGCACAATCAAATCTCCTGAATCAGAAAGAAGATGTAACTCTCCCTCGTTCTGCCAAAGGGCATAAGGCGTGGTTTCAACCACCTGCACAACAATACGATTTGGCCACAGCCGACGCACAACGGCGCGATCAACCCAAGGCAGGCTTTCCGTTCGGTCCCGTGCAGCCTCTAAATCAACACCGAAGAAATATGTACCTGGTTGGATTTGGGCCGCCAAGCGAATATCGCGCTCATTCAAACGCCCCTCACCCATAACGTCGATCTGCTCCACCACAAAACCGGCGGCCATAAGGCGCTCCACTTTCCATTGGTTCAGATTGTCACGAACGGCCGGCAAATAACCGCCCAACCAGAGACCTAAGAAAATAAGGGCCAAGAACGTCGCCACGATTTTAAGAAGAAACCGCAAAAGAGCCTTTGGCGAATGTTTCGCTGCGCGCATTTGCGCCGCCATCCAATTCTGGGATCCACGTAAGCCCGGCTTGAGCGGACTGACTCGCATCATACCGTTAAATTTGGACTTACCTTTACTTACCTTGGCCATGAAGCGTCCTCAACCATCCAGCGACAAAGCTGGGCAAAATCGATCCCGACATGGGCCGCTTGTTCAGGGACAAGCGATGTCGGGGTCATTCCGGGTTGAGTATTCACTTCAAGCATTACGATTTTGTTTACCACATTGGCTTCGGTGCAGTTTTCATCATTAAATCTGAAATCCGCGCGAGACACGCCGCGACATCCAAGCGCTTTATGGGCTTTAGACGCCCAATCCAGACAAAGTTCCGTCACATAATCCGGCAAATCCGCAGGACATTTATGGGTCGCGGCATCCTCTCCATATTTCGCGTCATAATCATACCAGCCATTTTCCGACTCACCGGCAATGATTTCAGTTACGCAAATGGCCTCACCATCTTTCACGGCAACCGTTAACTCCCGCCCGGGAATATAGCTCTCCGCTACGACTTGCTCCCCCATATCCACGTCTTCCGCGATGGCGGCGCGCTGGTTCGTGTCTTCATCTCTTATGATGTAAACGGATTTGGACGATCCCTGTCCGTTGGGTTTTACGACGTATGGCGTCGCGATCGGGTGGGCATTGGCGACATAGAGGCGATCATATAATCCGCCCTCCGCAACAGTAATTCCCACAGACTTCAGTACATGCTTGGCCCGGTGCTTGTCCATTGCCAGAGCTGAGGCCATCACGCCCGAATGGGTATAGGGTTTGCCATACATATCCAGTACGCCCTGCACACGTCCATCTTCACCCCAATCGCCGTGAAGTGCATTGAAAATCACATCGGGGTCCGCGAATTTCAGCTGGTCCCATAGGTCATGTGTCACATCAATTTCAGTGACGTCGTAACCGACAGTCCGGAGCGCAATCGCGCAGGCTGTTCCGGACACGAGTGAGACTGCCCGTTCAGATGACATTCCGCCCATGAGAACCGCAACTTTTAACATGCGGGCTCTCCAATACGGCGGATTTCCCAGTTCAGCTCAACACCTTGGCTCTCCAATACGCGCGACCGCACTGTCTCTCCCAACCTTTCCAAATCAGCAGCCGTCGCGCCGTCTGCATTGATCATAAAGTTACAATGCTGTTCGCTCATCTGCGCCCCGCCAACTCGCAAACCCCGACACCCTGCCGCGTCAATCAGTTTCCACGAGGAATGCCCGTCCGGGTTTTTGAAGGTCGAGCCTCCCGTCTTTTCACGGATGGGCTGGCTGGCTTCGCGTTTTTCAGTGATCTCATCCATCCGCGCCGTGATTGACGCTGGCTCGTCAGGCTTTCCCTCGTAAACAGCTTCAGTAAAAATCAGGTCATTGGCGGCGCCGCAATGACGATAGCTATATTGCATCTCATCCAAGCTCATCACTTGCCGCCGACCCGTTCGGTCCAAGGCCACCGCGCTGACCAATACATCTTTCGTTTCCGCGCCATAACAC
>CAYZGF010000202.1:0-4375 GCA_964477595.1 uncultured Algimonas sp. | reverse complement strand
GTCGCACAGGATCTGCCGTGGAAATTCCGACCGGATCAGCGCCGTATGGATGTGAAGTTAGGGCAATCCGGCTTGGCATATTATACGGTTGAAAATACCAGCGATTATCCCGTCACAGGTGTCGCCAATTTCAATGTCATGCCCATTAAGGCGGCACCGTTTTTTATCAAAACGGATTGTTTTTGTTTCGAAGAACAAACCATACCGGCGGGCGGGACTTTGAACTTGCCGGTCATCTTTTTTATCGATCCACAATTGGATGAGAGATCACGGTTTGACGATATCAAGTCTGTCACGCTCAGCTATACGTTTTTTCCAACGGAAGAAGGTACAATGCCGGCCCAAATCTATGACGTATCGACTGTAACCGCGACGAACTAATCCAATCTACGATATTGCGGCGACGGCAAGGCAGGGCTATAGCGACGCAGACTTTAACGCCACGCGGTTCGCTGCGTGCTCCAAACGATAAGAGTACACCATGGCCGGACACGCCGTCGAACACGACTATCATCTTATTCCACCGTCTCCATGGCCTTTCCTGTCAGGTATAGCGGCCTTGATCTGGGGCGCAGGTATGGTGGTATTTTTTGCCGGCCTAACCCCGCGTACCGGCGAATCTCCGATGATGGAATGGTTCTTCGCGAAAGGCCTGGACAGCCTGCAGGATTCCTATCGTCCCGTTGCCGATAAGGTTGGCGCGGATGGAGGGTGGATCCTCCTTGTGGTTGGTTCTCTTTTTGCCGCCTATGTGATGTATGGCTGGTGGAAAGATGTCGCCGCTGAGTCCAAAGCGGGCGACCATACCCCCGTTGTCGACATTGGACTGCGCTACGGCATGATCATGTTTATCATGCAGGAAGCCATGTTCTTTGTGGGCTGGTTCTGGATGTTCTTCGAGCTGGGCCTTTTCCACAAAATGCGCGCGGCTTGGAATACTGATGTTCTGGAGAACGCGGACGAATACGCGGCTTCAATGGCACCGGGCGTCAAAGGCGTGGATCCTTGGAACCTCCCACTAATGAATACAGTCATCCTGCTCTTATCAGGTACGACTGTGACCTGGGCGCATCACGCGCTGATCCACGGGGATCGTAAAGGCGCAAAATGGGGTCTGTTCCTGACTGTCGCTTTGGGCGTTCTCTTCACATTCGTCCAAGGTTATGAGTATCTCGAGCTTTTCCATTATCATGCCGATGGTGGTGGACATCCTTGGATTTCTGCGGATGCCTTCGGCTCTGCCTTCTTCATGGCAACAGGCTTCCACGGTTTGCACGTCCTGATCGGGACAATCTTCCTCGCGATTATGTATCTGCGTTTGGTCAAAGGTGGCTTGCGCCCTGAGAAGCATTTCGGTCTGGAAGCTGCGGCTTGGTATTGGCATTTTGTCGATGTTGTTTGGCTCTTCCTCTTCGCATTTGTCTACATCATCTTCGCGGTAGGAATGTAGGCCTACCAGTCAATGGCACGACCTAGACGTGGTCGGCGGCGTTTGCCGCCGGTCCAAACGGGCCTCGCAGGACGATGCCCGGAATGCGGCGAGGGCCGCCTCTTCAAATCCATGCTAAGTTTCACAGATGGCTGCGCCATTTGTGGGGCAGATTTTCGGGATGAAGATTCGGGGGACGGCCCAGCGATCTTTGTTATCTTCATCGTCGGAATTTTTATCGTCCCAATGGCGATTGCATTTGATCTGATATTGCATCCTCCATTTCTTGTGACCTTCCTCATTTGGGGCACCATCATTATCGCTGTCAGTCTTTGGCTCCTGCGACTTTTGCGCGGATTGATGTTTAACATTGCTTGGCAGAGAAATGCCCGAGAAGTGCGTTTGCAGGATTTCGAAAAATGAGTTTAAAATTTCGTCCCATGCCGTGGTTGACCGGAATTGTTGCGGTCATGCTGGCAATCCTGATTTCACTAGGTGGGTGGCAATATCAGCGCTTGCAATGGAAAACTGACTTGCTGGCTGAGGTTGAAGCGTCGGTAACAGCGCCCCCGCTAACGTCACTCAATGATCTTGAACGGGCGATAGACGCAGGTGAGCCTGTTGATTTTCGGCGGATTGAATTGAACGGAGTCGTAGGGGACGAAATTTACGAATATCACGTTTTTAAATCTCAGGCGGGCGGGATTTTTTGGGATGTCTTCCGTCCTTTTCAGGCCAGCGGCTACGCCAGTCCGCGTATGATTTTTGTCAGGACACAGACTATTGATGATACGCAAAAATCAGATGACACGTTTGATCGGTTACGCGCCTTTGGAAACGCGCCTATCTTTGGATATGTGCGTGAAGACCATCCGATGGGGCTCGTCGAAAGCTGGGTGAAGTCTCAACCGAGTATCGAGAAGAACCGGTGGTTCAAATTCAATCAGGACGGAAATTGGGGGGAGGCGCTCTCTTTGAGTACTATACGCTCACATTATGTCGAAATCGATTTGAATGCAGAGAGTGCGGCTGCACTCCCCGTCCGCCGACCCACCATTCGCAATAATCACCGTGATTATATGC
This sequence comes from uncultured Algimonas sp., assembly GCA_964477595.1. Lineage (GTDB taxonomy): Bacteria > Pseudomonadota > Alphaproteobacteria > Caulobacterales > Maricaulaceae > Litorimonas. The sequence continues at coordinate 1,863 of CAYZGF010000202.1, read as the reverse complement.
TGACATGGTTCTCCTTTGCGGGATTGCTCCTCATTTTCTATTTTCTCATCCATAAACGCGCAGGTCGTCTATCTTGGTAGGGTCACGGGGCACGCATACGGTTTTACAGGCAAAGGCCGATGGCGGCGCGATCAAATTGTCTCATCCCCGCTGGGCGGATTTTGACGCATGGGTTGCGCTTCGGCGAGAGAATGCGGAGTATCTGAAACCGTGGGAACCCTCAGTATCCGATTCAGGGCTGAACAGACCTGCCTATCGCGGGCGACTTTCGCGGTTAAAAAAACTCGTACAGCAAGACCGCGCTTACCCCTTCCATATTTTTCGCGGAGAGACTTTAATCGGGGCTTGTAATATTACCCATATTGAACGCGGTACGGCCCAATCCGCCAAGCTGGGCTATTGGATTGGAGAGGCCTTCACGGGACGCGGTTTCGCGCGGGCCTCTGTTCAGGCGGCGAGTGAATTTTGCTTTACCGGTCTCGGTCTGCACCGTGTCGAAGCGGCTGTTCAAAGTGATAATTCAGCCTCGATCAAAGTCCTCAAGGCCAGCGGCTTCACCTATGAGGGTACAGCCAGAGGCCTGCTAAAAATAAATGGGGCTTGGCGGGATCATGATATTTATGCCCGGTTGAGTGGGGACTAAGCCCGTCCACCACTTTGGCTGAGACTGCCGGGATCAATGCCCATATCGTTTAGGACGGTCGCCCATTTCCCGGCAAAATCGGATGAGAAAATAAGATCATCATCAGCATCTGTCACCAGCCAACTATTCTGCGCAATTTCTTTTTCCAGCTGTCCGGGACCCCAGCCTGCATATCCAACGGCCAGCAGAGCATTCGTTGGATGATCGTCTGAGACGAGGGATTCAAGGACATCTTTCGTTGAAGTGAGAGACATCGTGTCTGAAATCTTCAATGAGGTCTCAGCTTTAAAATAATCAGAACTGTGCAGAACAAAGCCCCGATCAATATCTACAGGGCCGCCATTCAGGACGGGACTATCGGCGACGCGCACATCACCCGGAATGCCGACTTGATCCAGAAGGTCGGAAATCAGCAATCCGGATTTATCTTTATTGATAATGATCCCCATCGTGCCCGACCGATCATGGCTGACAACATATATAACCGTAAAGCGAAAACGCGGATCGCCCATATCAGGTGTGGCGATCAGGAATGAATTCCGAAAGCTCTGCGGTTTGGGGTCTTGTTGGTCCATATGAAGATAATGACCCAGATTAAAAAAGGTTCAAATGAACTTTGCTCACATTTGCGAGAAACAACTTATAGGATTGAAAATCGACGCCCGCTATCTTGCGCAGACCACACAGTCACCCTATATTTATCGAAAGACGATAAGTAGAAATTGGGAGATTTTCATCATGTCAATTCAAGAAGGGGACAAGCTCCCCAATGCAACTTTCATGAAAATGGGTGAGGACGGACCTCAACCTGTCAACACGGATGATGTGTTTGCGGGAAAGCGTGTCGCATTATTTGCTGTACCCGGCGCATTCACGCCAACATGTTCAGCTAAACATCTTCCGGGCTTTGTTGAGAAAGCCGCGATGCTGAAAGCACGCGGTATAGATGACATTGCCTGCGTGTCCGTGAACGACGTCTTCGTGATGGGCGCGTGGGGGCAGCAAGCCGGAAGCGCCGATGTGGATATGCTCGCAGATGGAAATGGCGAATTTGCTAAGGCGATTGGCCTTGAAATGGATGGCTCTGGTTTCGGCATGGGTCAACGCTCACAACGCTACGCAATGGTAGTGGATGACGGCACAGTTGAGCGCCTTTTTGTGGAAGCGCCAGGCGAGTTTAAGGTGAGTTCAGCGGATCACATGTTGTCCGAACTTTAGGC
>CAYZGF010000201.1:0-4405 GCA_964477595.1 uncultured Algimonas sp. | reverse complement strand
TGGTAGATTTATCGTGGCAACGGGCGAAAGCCTTTGCTAAGGCGCTCCAATGACTGGGACTATCAAATATTATCTCGAAGACCTCGAAGTGGGGATGACCGCGCAAACGCAGGCCACCATCACTTCGGATATGATCAATACATTCGCCGATATTACGGGCGACCATAACCCGATCCATGTCGATGATGACGCTGCGAAAGCGGCCGGATTTAAAGGCCGTATCGCCCATGGTGCGCTGTCGGCCAGCTTTATCTCTGCGGTGTTGGGCAATGATCTGCCGGGACCGGGCGCTGTCTTTGTCGAACTGAACTTACGCTTCCGCAAACCCGCTTTTATCGGCGATGAAATTACGGCCATTGCGGAAATCGCCGAGATCAATGAGCGGACAGGTCGCGTGAAAATGAAATGTCATTGCGAGGTGGACGGCGTGAAAATCTGTCGCGGCGATGCGGGCGTTTTCGTTCAGAAGCGGCCCACTGAATAGGCGTGAAAACGCTCCAAACCTACACCGATTTATCGGCTGATGATAAAGGCGCAGTCATCGCGCTGGGTAATTTTGACGGTCTTCACCGGGGTCACCAAGCGGTGATCAAACGGGCGCAATCCATCGCAGATGACATCGGCGCGCCGCTGGGCATTGGTCTTTTTCGTCCGCATCCTTACCGCTTTTTCAAACCTGATGCCGCGCCGTTCCGCCTCATGAGTCCCCGTATTCGGGAGCAGGTCATGGCCGAGCTGGGTGTGGATTATCTCTATGAAATTCCATTTGATGACGCTTTGCGCGATATGGATGATACGGAATTTGTTGAGCAAGTCCTGCATCAAGGACTGGGCATTCGCCATGTCATTGTGGGCGAGGATTACGGCTTTGGTAAAAACCGCTGCGGCAATGTCGAAAGCTTGACCCGACTTTGTTCTGAACGGGGCATTGGCGTGACGGCGATATCACCTGTCGGCTTGCACAAGCTTTACGGCAAATATGGTTCGACAGAAATTCGTAAAGCTTTGCAAGATGGGGACGTCTTTCACGCGCAACACATGCTGTCGCGTCCCTGGCGCGTGGATGGTGTCGTGCAAAAAGGACAGCAACGCGGACGGACGATTAATTTTCCAACAGCAAATTTGGATTTCGGTGATCTGGTTCGTCCGAAGTTCGGCGTTTATGTCGTTGAAGTCCGAATTGACGGCGAAGACATATGGCGACCTGCTGTTGCGAATACGGGCAGCCGTCCAACGGTTGATGGCGAGGAAGCCCGATTGGAAGTCCATCTGCTGGATTTCAACCGTGATCTATACGGTCAGTTAATCGATGTTCGCTTCCGCAGTTTTATCCGCGCGGAACAAAAATTTGCAAGCTTTGACGCGCTGAAAGATCAAATCATACGTGATGCAGACGGGGCGCGGGCGATATTGGGTGTATCCAAATCGCAGACATGACGACGGCCTGAGGGCTAATTTCATTTGCTTCATCCAGCGTTCATCTAAACTATTTCACAGCGCCCTTTACTGCGGAGGGGGCAGTTTATGGAACAGACTGATTTAAATGATATTTTGTTGATTTTAACTGTCGGGATATATGCCGATAAGAAAATTCATTCGAGCGAGATTGAGGTATTTATAAAATCCGTCTCACGCCTAAACCTATCCAAACGTGATATTCCGACTATATCTGAAGCCAAAGCTCTGGCTTGGTTTGAAATGAATAAAGATAATGTGCGTCATATTTTCAACGCGCCAAGGTCTGAATTCGAAAAATGGTTTATTCCAATCCTTGAACGTGTTGGATCACATGCGGATAAAGAGGCATTGCTTCATTTACTCAATATGATCTTTCTGGCGGACCGCGAAGTCCATATCAGTGAGACAGCTCTAATGGTCCTCATCAAACGTGTTTGGAGTTTAGACCATACTTAAGTCCTCACCGAGCGGCATTTTCGACTTGATCCAAACGGTCTTTGCCAAAGAACATCTCTTTGTCGACAAAGAAAGTCGGAATGCCGAAGACGCCCCGCGTGACGGCAGCGTCCGTATTCTCTGCGAGTTTTGATTTGATATCCGGATTTTGCGTGGCCGCCAGCAAGGCTTCGCCGTCCAATCCGGCTTTGGTCATGACATCCGCAAAGACTTTTGGGTCACTCATATTGTCGCCGTCTTCCCACATGGCGGTCAGTCCCGCTTTCACATAAGTGTCCAGCACGCCGTCCCGTTTGGCTGCAATCGCGCCTCGCATCAGGATGAGTGTATTGACCGGGAAATGCGGGTTCATTTTAAATTTAGACAGACCGTGCTTGGCGATGAAACGAGTCATTTCCAAACGCTCATAATCCAGCTTTCCTTTGACATTACCGTAAGCCATCCACGGCGCTTGATTATTGGTCAGTTTGAAAATACCGCCGAGCAGGCACGGGGTAATATCTAAGGCTGCGCCTGTGCGTTCCAAAACAGGCTGCAATCCATGCCAGGCCAGATAGGCATTCGGGCTGCCGAAATCGAAGATGAACTCTATTGTTTTGGTCATGATCGCGTCTCTCAGAATTTTTCCGACCATGGGCGCAGGTCCAATTCATGCGTCCAGGCCGTGCGGGGTTGGTTGTGCAGCATAACATAATTGGCCGCGACGTGATCGGGGTTCAATATGGCGTCTTGCTCGCGTTTCGCGTCTACATCAGGCAAAATCTCCCGAATGAAATTTGTATCAATCGCGCCGTCAATCACGACATGGGCGACGTGAATATTCTTTGGTCCCAATTCACGCGCCATGGATTGGACGAGGGCGCGCAGGCCGAATTTCGCGCTGGCAAAGGCTGAAAAGCCGGATGCCCCACGGACGCTGGCCGTAGCGCCCGTGAAGAGGATTGTGCCGCGACCGCGCGGGATCATGACTTTGGCAGCTTCGCGTCCTGTCAGGAAACCCGCAAAGGTCGCCATTTCCCAAACCTTTCGGAACACACGGGAGGTCGTCTCAGTAATAGAAAAGCGGACATTCGCGCCAATGTTAAAAATGACGACCTCTAAAGGACCGATATTTTCCTCAATATTTTTGAAGAGCGCGATCATAGCCTCTTCATCACGGGCATCGACAGGGCAGGGCGTTGCGGCACCGCCATCCGCACGAATGGACTCGGCCAGTTTTTCTAATTTATCAGCATGTCTCGGACGTCGGGAGAGGCAGACATGTAAGCCCTCACGGGCAAAAGCGCGCGCAATGGCGGCACCCGTATCGTCGCCACATCCAATTATAAGCGCTGTCTTTGTCATGAAGTGAGCCTAAAGTGCATAGGCAAGGAATAACAGCGGAAGCCGCGAATAGGACCTATTCGTCTTTATAGATGATGCCGCCTTTCATAACGAAATCGACATCCATCAATTCGCTGATGTCATCACGCGGATCGCCGTCTACGCCGATGAGGTCTGCATATTTTCCGGCTTCTAATGTGCCGATGACCTCATCCAACTCGATATGTTTGGACGCGACCACTGTTGCGGCGCGAATGGCTTCGGTCTCACTCATGCCCGCTTCGACCATATATTCGAATTCTTTGGCATTGCCGCCATGTTTGGACACGCCCGTGTCGGTCCCGAAAGCGATGGTCACGCCGCCTTCATGTGCTGTCCGCAACATATCCAACATGCGCGGTCCAACGGCTTGCGCTTTTCGGTAGCTGGCCGTCGGCAGAAAATCCCATTCCTTAACTGTCATGCCGGCCAGAACGGTTGGGACAAGAACGGCGTCATATTTCTTGAACAAACGGATTGATTCCGCATCCAAATAGGTACCGTGTTCGATGGATTTTACCCCAGCCCGCAGGGCCGCATCCACACCATCTTTGCCATGGGCGTGAGCCGTGACCTTGCGCCCCATAGAGGCGGCGGCATCCACAATGGCGGCCAGCTCATCATCGGTCATTTGCTGACCCGTGCCTGCATTTGTATTTGATAAGACACCGCCCGTGGCCGCGATTTTTATCAGGTCGGCTCCGTTTTTGATGGCCAGGCGAGTCGCGCGACGACAGTCATCTGCACCGTCACAATTTGTCGGACGCTGGAAGTGATGTAGAATATCAGCGCGGAACCCATTCATTTCACCATGCCCGCCCGTAATGCTGACATTGCCCGATGCGCGAATATGCGGGCCGTCAATTTTCCCGGCTTTGATGGCGCGCGACAAGGCTTTAATAGAGGGCGGCCCGCCGACATCCTGAACAGCCGTGAATCCGGCCATGAGGGTCTTTTTCGCGTTTGCCGCCGCGTCATAGGCGACATCACTATCCTCTTTGGTGAAGTTTTCGAGACGCCCATTCGGGTTCCATTCGCCGCGTAGATGGACGTGGCTGTCGATCAGGCCCGGCAGGTAGAACATGTCTTTGCCATCAATGATCGTCGCGTCGTCATCTTCTAAAAATCC
>CAYZGF010000200.1:0-4426 GCA_964477595.1 uncultured Algimonas sp. | reverse complement strand
GTGTTTCCTTGGCGACCCAGTGCTTTCGGCAGAGGGTGACATATCGGTCGTTCCCGCCAATCTCGACTTGTGCGCCGCGTGTGACGGCTTTGCCGGTGCGGCTGACACGTAAGGTCATCGTGGCCTTGCGTCCGCACCAACACAGTGTTTTGATCTCTTTGATGACATCGGCGATTGCCAGCAAAGCGGCACTTCCCGGAAAAAGCTTTCCACGAAAATCTGTGCGCAATCCGTAACACATAATGGGAATGCGAAGCTCATCCGCAACACGGGAGAGCTGCCAAACCTGATCCTCAGACAGGAACTGTGCTTCGTCAATCAGCACGCAATTGAGCTGATTTTCGATAAGGGCGTTACGAATATGTTGTTCCAAATCTGTCTTTGGACCGATCAGGTCGGCATCAGCGGAGAGGCCAATGCGTGAAATAATTTCGGCCTTTGCGGTTTCACGCGTATCAACAGACGGCTTAATCAAAAGCGTCCGCATGCCCCGCTCATGATAGTTATAAGACGATTGCAGCATGATCGTCGTCTTGCCGGCATTCATAGCAGAGTAATTAAAGTAAAGTTTGGCCAAGATCTATCTCGTTCGAATCGCTTGGTGACCCTGCAAAAATGTCAAAGTCGAATCCAGCCGTAACTACCTATGAAACTTCCAAATGATTGATTTTTCAAACGAATAATAAATGACGTGCTCTTGTATGGCCAAACATTCGTTGTTAGCGAATATGATACAAATGAAGGATGTATGAGTGAGACATAACTTTTTAGCTTTTCTAGGTGCCTTGTGCCTCAGCGTCTGTTTTCTTTCAAATCCCGCATATGCGAATATGGAAATTCAATCAGAGAACATCATTTTTTATGGCGATGTGAAAGCAAAAGACGGCGAACGGCTTGTCCGAAATTTAGAAGTTTACAGGTCGACGATTTTGTCCCTCTCAGGAGTCAAAAATCGTCCTGATGATGTCCCCCTCAGGATTTACGCTTTTAAGAATGAGAAAAGTTTAAATAAATTCGCGGGATCGCGCGGTTTAGCCGGTCTTTATAGAGACACACCTGAAGGCCCGATTTTCCTAACGGTATCGCAAGGCGGCTTTAAAAAGAATAGGTGGTCATCCCAAGTCGCATTACATGAATATAGTCATCATGTTTTACATGCCCTCAGCAAGGATAATTATCCGCGTTGGTATGATGAAGGCTTTGCCAATTACCTCAGCACATTTTTGATTGATGATGATGTGGTTACGATCGGAGAGCCGAATGTCAGTCACGGGCTTTCCTTGAAACAGGGCGGATGGATGGATCCGGAAACCGTATTAGGGGCCATTCACAGATATCCTTCAACGCGCCGCATGGATAAGTTTTACGGCCAGAGCTGGCTTTATGTGCACTATATGCAAAATACACCGGAATTATCTGCGAAACTGCCCGATTATTTGCAGCGTCTGAAGGTTCAAGACGACCCTTTGAAAGCTTTTGAAAATGCGTTCGGTCTTACGATTGAAGAATTTCACAAAAGAGCGCGCGTTTATTGGAATAGAAATATATTCTCTGTTGCGAGTTTTAAGGCCTCGCCAAAGCTCCTTAATCATAAAATGGAGGTAAACAAAATTTCTGATGACGCTTTTGACTTCGCCTTTGCTAAAGCCAAAACAAATTTCTTGGCAAAAAAGGATGCCATTAAATTTGCCGAAAAATATGAAGGCTTAGAAGCGACTCTCGGAGAGAACCAAGATCTTTTTCTCATGATTTCTCAGGCGGCCATGGTGGGCGAGGATTATGCCAAGGCAAAAAAATATCTCAGTAAAGCCATCAAGACCAAAAATATAAATAGCCGACTACTCAATTTGCGTGCGGATCTCGCCTATCACAAACTTGTAACAGAGCAGTTCGAAGATTTGCCGGATGAGGCCCCAAAAATCTTTGTAGCAGATAAGGAGTTAGACAAGGCCATTCAATATTTTGAGGAAGCCTTCATGTTGGAAAAGGGTAATCGTACCATGGATACGCACCTGCTCTCCCTAGTCGGGCGCTCAACCGCATCCCTCAGCGATGATGTTATGAAAGCGGTTGAACGCAGCTATAATAATCATCTGAAACCCGATGATGTAGCCGAATATATCAGCGTCGCCAATGTCATGGCGAGATCGGATCAAAAATTACGCGCCTGTGACAATTACCGATATGCGAAGGGGCGCGTCGAGAGCTATGAAGATAAAGAGAAAAATGATGATGCCGCACGCATAATCAAGTTTGAAGAAGATTATCCGGGATATTGTGGTTAGGGTTTGATCCCCTGAACTATGTCGGGTGTGTCTCTCCGCCCCTTGATAAAGACAGCCGCTTCCCCCATATCGCGCCTCTTGAGCACCCAAGCAGATATCACTATTGCGCCAGAGACAGAGCAGGACGCGCCGGATAAGCGCGGACATAAATCGCGTGAGCGTAAATGTGTGGCGCGGAATGAAGTTCGCGATCCTGTGGAGATGATCCGCTTTGTCTTGGGACCTGAAAATACGGTTTATCCGGATATCCTTGGTAAATTGCCCGGACGGGGTGTCTGGGTCACCGCGACGCGGGACGACTTGGAAACAGCCCTGAAAAAAGGCGGGTTCAAACGCGGCTTTAAGGGCAATGTGAAAATCCCCGAAGATTTAGCAGCTCAGATCGAGGCGGGCCTGCGCAAGCAAACGCTGTCACTGATTGGCATGGCCAAGAAATCCGGCAAACTCTTTATCGGCTTTGACCAAGTTATGGTAGCGGCGCGAACCGACGCGCTGGGGTGGCGGATCGAAGCCTCTGACGGGGCCGAAGGGGCAAGGGGTAAAATCCGCGCTCTGTCAAAGGCGGTCGCCCATGAGGTCGAGCTGAAACTGCCGCGCGTCATTGGGTGTTTTGACAGTTCTGAGCTTGGGGCGGTCTTGGGCCGCGACTCTATTATTCACTGTGCCGTTCCACATGGACGGATTGCAAAATCATTAGGCCTTTCCGCGAAACGTCTCAGCGGATTTGTTCCACTTGTGCCAGAGGGTTGGGCTGACGCTCAACATGAAGCTTTCTAATGCGCTTATAGCTCCCGCATCCGGGGCGGATAATTCCCGGCTAATCCCTATTTTTGACCTACGGCGATTGGATGTTGCCAAATGCGTCAATCCCGCTATGTTTCGCGCACTTTCCGCGCGAGCAAGGAACCAAACCGCGAAACGGCCCGTCGGCGTTATGACCCGGCCCCGCTTCGCTGAGAAAAAGATATGACAGACAGCAATAACAAAAAACCCGGTGGGCGCCGCCCCCTGACGCTTGGCCCCAATCGCGGCGGTCCCCGCAGGTCCAGCAACCCATCCGCCGTGGTGGTCGAAAAGAAGAAAAAAGTCATCGTCCGCCCGGGCGTGAAAAAACCCGGTGCGGCGACGGCTAAATCGACAATCACGCCGCCAAAGACAAATATGGCGCCGACGAAACCAAAACCGGCGGCGAAACCCGCTATCGCGCCGAAACCGGCCGCGAATGTCGATGCAGTTGCAGAAGCCGCACGCAAGCTGGGCCTGTCAAAGGCCGAATATCTCAAGCGTCAAGCGGCGCTAAACTCGGCGCAAAAACAACAGGAAGAGCGCGCGGCTCAACGCAAAGCCGAAGAAGAAGCGCGTCTGGCCCGTGTTGAAGAAGAGCGCAAATTGCTCGAGCAAAAACGCCAAGAGGCCGAAGCCGAAGAAATGCGCCGTCTGGAAGCGGAAGAAGCGGCCAAGAAAAAGGCGGAAGCCGAAGAGGCCGCCCGCCTTCAGAAAAAGGCCGTCGGTGCGCCAAAGCCCAAAGAAGAGAAAAAAGACAACCGGACCGAGCTGGAAAAAGCCGGTGGCCGCGTCAAGAAAAAGCGCAATACGCCGCCGCCAACACGTTCAAAGGGTGAAACAAAACGTCGTCGCGGTAAGCTGACGATTGTCTCCGCTTTGTCGGGCAATGATGAACGTCAACGCTCACTCGCCTCGATGAAGCGAGCCCGCGAGCGCGAAAAGCAGCGCCAGCAAGGCGGCGGTCGCGGAGGGGATAAAGTCCAACGCGAAGTGACCATTCCGGAAGCGATCACAATTGCTGATCTGGCGAACCGGATGTCTGAACGCGGCGCAGCGGTTGTGAAATATCTGATGCAGCAAGGCGAGATGCACACAGTCAATGACGTCATTGATGCCGATCTGGCGCAATTGATTGTTGAGGATTTCGGGCACACGGTAAATCGCGTCTCTGCGGCCGATGTCGAAGAAGACTTCTTGATCGATGACACACCGTCAGATGAAAAAGATCGTAAGCCACGCGCGCCTGTCATTGCTGTCATGGGTCATGTTGACCACGGTAAGACATCGCTCCTCGATGCGCTCCGCACGACAGATGTCGCTTCCGGTGAAGCGGGCGGCATCACGCAACATATTGG
>CAYZGF010000199.1:0-4456 GCA_964477595.1 uncultured Algimonas sp. | reverse complement strand
CGTTTTGAAAAAAAAACGCTTCAGCCACCTCCCCCGCTATCGCGGTGGAGGAGAGGTACTATAAGGAGGTGCCATGCTCCTCGTTATCGATAATTATGACAGCTTCACCTATAATCTCGTGCATTATGCGCAGGAGTTGGGAGCAGAAACGAAAGTCGTCCGAAATGACGATTTATCCGTCGCCGAAGCCCTCAGCATGGGGGCTAAAGGTGTCCTCCTTTCCCCAGGCCCTTGCACACCCAATGAAGCCGGGATTTGCCTTGATCTGATCGCTAACGCGCCAAATGATCTTCCCATCCTCGGAATCTGCCTTGGCCAACAATCCATTGGTCAGGCTTTTGGTGGCAAAGTCATCCGCGCCAAAGAGATTATGCATGGCAAAGTTTCGCCCATTCATCATGATGGCACGGGTATTTTCGAAGGTCTTGAAAGTCCGTTTAATGCGACTCGCTACCATTCGCTCTCGGTCGAACGCGAAACATTGCCCGACGAATTGCTGGTAAATGCGTGGACCGAAGACGGTGAGATTATGGGACTGCGTCATGCCACCCGTCCGATCCACGGCTTACAATTTCACCCTGAGTCAATCGCGTCAGAGAATGGTCACAAGCTCATCGGCAAATTCCTAGAGCTGATGACATGAAGGCCTCCGATATTCGGGCGGCGCTGACGTCTATGCTGTCCGGTGAGATGGACACTGACGAAATCGCAAAAACCCTCATCCAGATCGAAAATGAAGGTGTTGGCGCAGAGCAGCTCTCCGCAGGGGCAGCCGTGATGCGCGAACATATGAAACGGGTCAAAGTCCCCGAAAATGCGATTGATATTGTCGGCACGGGCGGAACAGGTCTCAAACTTTTATCCATTTCCACGGCGACCGCTTTCGTTGTGGCTGGCGCAGGTGTTCCTGTTGCCAAACACGGCAATCGCGGCGCTAGCAGCCCGACCGGAACGGCTGACACACTGTCCGAACTCGGCGTGAATATTTCGATGTCGCCCGAACTCGCGGCGGCCGCCGTCAGTGAAGTCGGTATGGGTTTCCTCTTCGCGCCGACCTATCACCCCGCTATGCGCCATGTCGGTCCGGCTCGGAAACAGATCGGGAAACGTACGATTTTCAACCGATTAGGGCCGCTTTGTAATCCTGCCAGTGTGAAACACATGCTCCTCGGGAGCGCAGAAGCGCACCTCGTTGAACCGATGGCCGAAGCTTTGAAGGCCAATGGCGTTACATCTGCCATGGTCGTGAATGGCTATGACGGCATGGACGAAATCACAACGACGGGCGCGACCAGCGTAGCGCAGCTCAAAAAGGGTGAAATTGCGGAATTCAACATGTCCCCGGAGGAGTTTGGCATAAAGCGCGTCTCTCTCTCTGCGCTATCCGGTGGGCAACCGTCTGAAAATGCGAAGGCGCTCGCATTGCTTTTGGACGGCGAAGTTTCTGCTTATCGGGATATTGTCACGCTCAATGCCGGTGCAGCCCTGATGATCGCTGAGCGAGTAGAGAATATTTCGGACGGCATTACAATCGCCGCAGAGACGATCGACTCCGGCAAAGCGAAATCCGTTCTCACGCGCCTCGCGGAGTTTTCTCATGGCTAGTCTCATGGATGCGCCGGACGTTTTAAAGCGAATAGCGGCTTATAAGGCAGATGAAGTTGCCGCGTTGAAAACCCGCACAACGATTGACGCCTTACGCGAAGCCGCTGCCGCCTTGCCACATCCTCGCGGATTTGAACGCGCCATAAAATCCGCATCGGGTCCGGCGCTTATCTGCGAAGTCAAAAAAGCCAGCCCGTCCAAAGGTGTTATTCGCGAAGATTTCGATCCTGTCGCGATTGCAAAAGCCTATGAGGCCGGCGGTGCGACTTGCATGTCAGTTCTCACCGACGGTCCGGGATTTCAGGGTAGCAATGAGATATTTGCGCAAGTCCGGGTGGCGACAAACTTGCCCTTACTCCGCAAGGATTTTATGCTCGAGCCAATCCAGATCGCGGAAAGCGCCGCGATGGGCGCGGATTGTGTGCTGATCATTATGGGCATGATTGACGATAAGAGCGCGCAAGCGCTTTTCGACGAAGCGACGACACTTGGCTTGGATGCCTTGATCGAAACGCATGACGAAACTGAGCTGGAACGTGCCATCAAGCTCGGTGGCAGCCTGCTTGGTATCAATAATCGGGACCTCCGCACATTTGACACAACGCTAGACACCTTCACTCGCCTCGCTCCGAAAGCTCCGAAGAACTGCACACTTATCGCTGAGTCCGGAATTTTCTCGCGGCAAGATATTGACCGATTGGCTAGTGATGGCGCGCAAGGGTATTTGATCGGGGAAAGTCTGATGCGGCAGGATGATGTGTCAGAAGCTGTGAAACATCTTGTCTAGAATTGGTTACCTCAACCAGGTCCAGAACAAGAGTATTAAAACAACGCCAAGAATTATGAATCCCGTTGCTGTTGATCTACGCATATACTTTTGAAGATTGTACTCATATTCTAGCAACTCGGCGTACTTGGAATAAAACAAGGATTTTTTCGCGTTAGAAATTAATGTCTCTTTTTGACTCTCACTCAATGGTACTTGTTTCGGAATTTCAAAATCCAACTTATCCCTTCGAACAATCTTCATAATCTCGGATGAATAGTTTTCAATTACAGTTTCAGCTTTCAAATTTGCCGAAATATTGATGAAAGCCAAAACACCCATCAATATGAAAATAATCCAAATAGACATGCACGTATCTTAATACCAATAACGATGCTTGACAAATAACAGAACATCCGTAGAACAAAAAGTAATGTTGCTATTTTGTTCGGAGATATGTGTATGCTGACGCAGAAGCAGAGAGACCTTCTTATTTTGATTGATAAGCGGATTAAGGCCGTTGGTGTGCCGCCCTCTTATGATGAAATGAAGGATGCGCTGGGTTTGGCGTCTAAATCCGGTATCCACCGCCTGATCTCCGCATTGGAAGAGCGTGGATTTATCCGTCGACTTCCAAATAAGGCCCGCGCCATTGAAGTTCTGAAAGTCCCTGATGGATATGATGAGGATAAAGCGCTCTCGCCAGTGGCAGCAAATGATAGCTATGAGATTCCTTTTGTCGGAAAAATCGCGGCAGGTCTTCCCATCGCCGCGATCGAAGATTCCCATAACTTAATGGCTGTCCCGCCAAATATGATGGGCAATGGCGATCATTACGCGCTCGAAGTTGAAGGCGAATCCATGATCGATGCCGGAATTATGGAAGGCGACATAGTCGTTATTCGTAAAGCCAATACAGCCCGCAATAATGAAATCGTCGTCGCGCTTGTCGATCAAGAAGAAGCGACGCTGAAGCGCATCTATCGTAATGGTAACCAAGTCGAGTTGATTGCCGAAAATAAAGACTTCCCAACACAGACATTCGGTCCGGACCGCGTTGAAGTTCAAGGTGTCTTGGTTGGCTTAGTTCGTAACTACCATTAAATATTCACTTATTTAATCCCAAGCCCGCCGATTGTCTTTAGGAGGTCGCGCGGGCTTTATTGTGAGTCGGTCTTTGAGATAAACATCCAACGCCCCTGTCTCTCGCAAGCTGGTTTCATCAATCAGCACCGCATCACAATTGCGTCTCGCGACGGGTCCCGCGCTGCGAACTTTTAAGATCACGAGATCAGACGCCATGCATTCTTCGGGGACTTCCGACGGGCTCTGTAAAATCGAGATTTGCCACGGCCCAATTTGCGCACGACAGGCCAAAGAATCGCATTGCGCAATACGATCCTTATAGGGCGCCCAGTCCGCCTCGCTCTCCCCTGCGCGCCGTGAAAATTGCTCTCGCCCGTAGCGATCAGACCGTCGCGAATCGACAAAAAGAATTGGCTCCCCTTTCCCTGTCTCAGGCATTTGCCAAAACGCGACTTTCGCATCCTTGGAAATACGCAAATCCGGAGACGGCGACCGCCCCCACCCCGCAAAAGCCATAGCAATCAAAGCAAGACCAAAAAGCTTCCACACGCGACGCCCCATACAGAGCACCACAAAGCCCAAACTATAAACGGGCAAAACCCAATTCGGCGCAGCGCCTATGTATAGCATCGCCCCAGGCCACCCTGCGACCCACTCTGCCGCACGGAGGATCGGATCCAAGGCCAAACTCATCAGATAAAGCGGGCCTGCTTCTAATCCCAAAGGCATAGCGAGCAGTGAAACAACCGCCAAAGGCATCACAAAAAGAGAGAAGAGCGGCATTGCGAGCAAATTCCCAACAAAGCCATATTGCGCAAAACGGTTGAAATGAAACACGGCAAAGCCGCCCGTTGCAAAGCCCGCCACCAAACTCGTCACGCTGAGGGAAGAGAAAAAATCTATGGCACGTCTCGTCATACCGCGTTGTGAGTAGGTCGGCCTAAATGTCTGCCACGCCTGATAGACCGCGACCAAGGCAAGCACAGCAGCAAATGACAT
>CAYZGF010000198.1:0-4476 GCA_964477595.1 uncultured Algimonas sp. | reverse complement strand
CTGTCCTACCAGTTGAGGCAACTCTGGCCCCAGGCATCGGCTCTCACTCCTAAAGCCCCGGCACCTCCAAAGTTCTCACACTCTGACGCTCAGACCCATCGTCTCTCAAACCAGCAAGCGAGGCCTCACCTGTCCCATGTCTGAAAGAACCTGTTCAATATATCACAGCTTTGGACGGTGAGGATTATCTTTCTTTGAAATGGGGATGGAGTTTGTAGAAAGTACGGCGAACGTGGGAAGACTAAAGAAAAAGTGTGGAAACTTAAATTCTGAAATGAGGAAGCCCCTATGTTGGCTTCGAGATATTCACGTTGGAACAACTTGTTCTCAAAGTGATATTCTCAACACCCTCATGTCCTAAGGAGTTGTCTAGCTATTTTCAGCAATCATCTGAAGAAGATCGTTCAAATGATCGTTTGTCGGAGGTTTTTCAAAGAAACCTTTCACCGACGAATATGAAAAAGCGCGCTTCTTATCCTCGGGGAGAAGAGACGTTGTTAACATTACGACAACAACTTTTGCGAAGTTATCTCCGAATTCCTGCGTCGCTGCCTCCAAAAAATCAAAACCGTTCATCTTCGGCATATTAATATCAAGCAAAATCGCATCAACTTTACGCAAAGGCTGGTTTCTCAGAAAAATCAGCGCATCTTCCGCCATCTGAAATCCGATCAGGTTTTTCACACGCTGGTCACGACTCGCGATCCGTGACAAAATCATCTGATCTATTTCATCGTCATCAATATAAATAAGCGTTTCGATTACATTTTCTGTCATATCATTACCGTAGCTTAGGCAGCTTTACTGTGAATACTGATCCACCGGATGGTGAACACTCAACAAAAATATCACCTTTGTGCTGCATGACAATGCGTTTGCAAATTGCGAGGCCCAATCCTGACCCCTGATATTGATTGCGCAAGTTAAGCCGTGTGAAGATTGCAAAAATATCTTCACGATGTTCTTCAGCTATTCCGATGCCATTGTCCTCGACTGTAAACCCGAGTTGGTCTGAGCCTTTAGCTTCAAGAGGGCGAACTGAGATTATAGGGACGACGTTCGCGCGTCTGAATTTTATCGCATTAGATATTAGGTTTTGCATGAGCCCTCGCATCTGTGACGGATAGGCATAAACAGTGGGTAGTTTTTCTACTGAGATACGTGCCTTTGAACGTTCAATGTCAGTTTTAAGGTCAGCCAAGATACCCTCTGCAACCTCATTTAAGTTAACTTGCTGATATAAATGTTCATGGTCATGATCTTGCTCGCCTATTGTTCGTGTGAAATTGAGCAAATCTTCAATCAATATTCGCATTCGTGCAGAGGTTTTTTCACACATCGATATAAGTGATTTCATATCATCATCAAACGTGTCCCCGTAGGATGCATTAATCTCGCTTAATAAGGCTGATATAGTGTTAGCAGGGGATTTCATGTCATGCGAGACGGCATAGGCGAATAAACGCAACTCCTCCGACACATGCCTTGCAACTTCTCGATCTTTACGGGCTGCCTCTTCTGCATTTTTGATAGCTGTGATGTCATTATGCGCCCCTAGCATTCTTATGGCACGCCCATCTGTATCTCTTATAGCAATACCCCTACAGCGGACCCAAACGGTTGAACCGTCTGCATGCTTGTAACGAACAATTTGATCATAAGGATGTGCCGGGTCAGCACAGTGTTTATTGAAATTTTCAAGAGCGACTTCTAAGTCCTCTGGAAAGATCATTTCTTGCCAGGCATCCGGGCTGTGTGGCATCGTGGCCGGGTCTATTCCAAACAGTCGCCAAAACTCAGGGCTCATCCACTCCTGATCCGGCTTCTCTAAATCCCAGTACCAAACTCCGTCCAGAGACCCTTGTTGGATAAAATTCCAAAACTTTGGATCACCTTGGACAAGGCGTTCCAATTCGACGTCTAGATAATGGCGAGTTTCAGATTCCTGCATGTTTTGAGTCATTAGCATAACTGACCTATTCAACCCCAACGTGTTTTACTGCATAGCTGTATGGTTGTTCTCTGACAACAAACAATTAACAAAATTAACAAGCCTTCCAGCACAAGCTAGCTATTTTCTTGGGCCTACGTCATTGGGTGTATTACACAGACAATCCAAAATATTTGTAGGAATTCGTACAGCTATTTCAGAATTATGTGGCGAGATGTGTAAAATATAATCAACATGATTTTCCTAGAAGTTTCTGTAATTCTCGCTTGCACTCCGATTGTCCCACTGTATTAGCACGCTGGCACAATGAAAGCTGACACCACATATCTCGACCTAGAGGTCGCCCTCACCCGTTTGGACAAGCCGGAAGACGTGAAAGCCTTCCTGATTGATCTCTGTACGCCTGCTGAATTACGGGCGCTGAGTGAGCGGTGGCACGTCGCCCAAATCCTCGATGAGGGCGAAAAGTCCTATCGCGACATTCAGGCAGAGACAGGCGTGTCGACAACCACTATAGGCCGCGTGGCCCGATTCCTACGGGATGAACCGCATGGCGGATATCGCGCCGTTTTGGATAAGCCCGATCTGAATAAGAAAGATAAGTCATGAGTGACCGTTTGCGTATCGCGCTTCAGAAGAAAGGCCGCTTGGCCGAAGACAGCTTTGATTTGCTGAAAAAATGCGGATTGCGCTTTTCCATTCGCGGGGGCGGATTGCTGGCGCGGGTAAAGAACATGCCTGTCGATCTGCTGTTGGTGCGGGATGACGACATCCCGTCTTTCGTCGCAAATAATGCGGCAGATATTGGCATTGTTGGTGAAAATGTATTGGTTGAAGAACAGCTGACCTCGAAATCAGAGCTGGATGCCAATATTGCCATGCGTCTTGGATTCTCACGTTGTAAACTGTGTCTGGCCGCGAGCGAAACCGGAAAAGTCCAATCTGCTGCTGATCTCGGCGGGACGCGGATTGCGACGACCTATCCCGGCGTGACAGCACGTTACCTGTCAGAGAATAATATCAAGGCAACATTGGTAGAGATGAAAGGTGCGGTCGAACTGGCGCCGTCTATCAGCATCGCCGAGAGCATCTGTGATTTGGTTTCATCCGGCGCGACTTTGGAAGCCAATGGTTTGACCGCCTTTGAGACAATCTTAGAGAGCGAAGCCGTTCTCATTCGGTCAAAGCGCGAGCTGTCCTCCGAAAAAGCGGATATTCTGGACAAATTGATGAACCGCATTGCCGGTGTTTTGAAATCCAAAGATTCAAAATATATCATGTTGAACGCGCCGAAAGAGGCTGTTGGCAAGATTACCAATCTCCTGCCTGGCTCAGACGCCCCGACGATCATGCCATTGGCAGGTCAGGACAATCTCGTTGCGATCCAGGCCGTATGTACTGAAACGGTCTTTTGGGAAACGCTGGAAGGCCTCAAGGCCCTTGGCGCACGCGCAATCCTCGTCCTGCCTATTGAGAAAATGATGTCATAATGAAGCGTATCACGTGGACAGAGTTAGACAGCGCAGGGCGTGAAGCCGCCCTCGCCCGCCCGCAAGCGATTTCCGATGAGCGCTTGATCGAGGGCGTTCGCGGGATTTTGGCCGATGTGCGAGAGAATGGTGATGCGGCTTTAGCGCGCTTAACAGAAAAGTTCGACGGCGTTTCGCCAACCTTGCTCGAAGTTCCGTTTAAAGACTTGGAAGCGGCATGGAATGCCCTGCCCGCATCCGATCAATCCGTCATTGAACGTGCGCGGCGTAACATCAAACGCTTCCACAAAGCGCAAATGCCTGATCCGATAGAGGTCGAAACGGAACCCGGTGTGATCTGCCGCCGCGAAGCCCGCGCCATTGAAACGGCCGGCTTATATGTACCGGGCGGGACAGCACCGCTCGTATCTACGCTTTTGATGCTGGCTGTACCTGCAAAAGTCGCAGGTGTTAAAAACCGCATTATTGTGACTCCACCGCGCAAAGACGGGACAGTCGATCCGACGATCTTGGCCGCTGCATATCGCTGTAAAGTCAGCCGCGTATTTGTTGTCGGCGGAGCACAAGCCATTGGCGCGCTTGCTTACGGCACGGAAACCATCCCGAAATGTGATAAAATCTTCGGCCCGGGCAATGCTTGGGTCGCGGCGGCAAAGTCTCTCGTCGCGCAAGAAGCGGGCGGTCCTGCCATTGATATGCCTGCAGGTCCGTCAGAAGCGATGGTGCTGGCAGATGAAGCCGCGGACCCGGCTTTCGTCGCGTCCGACCTGTTGAGCCAAGCCGAACATGACACAGTTGCACAAGTCGTCTGCGTCGCGGCATCGAAAGACGTCGCCAGCCGCATTGAAGCGGAGATTGAGGCGCAGGTCGCCGACTTGCCGCGTGAGGCGATTGCCCGTG
This sequence comes from uncultured Algimonas sp., assembly GCA_964477595.1. Lineage (GTDB taxonomy): Bacteria > Pseudomonadota > Alphaproteobacteria > Caulobacterales > Maricaulaceae > Litorimonas. The sequence continues at coordinate 135 of CAYZGF010000198.1, read as the reverse complement.
AGTCCTTGAAACACGGTCGCATGATTATCGCGGGCGATCGCGCAGATATTATCGATATCGTCAATCGCTATGCGCCTGAACATTTGATTGTTCAACTCCGCGACCCTGACACCTATGTCGGCGCTATTCGCAATG
>CAYZGF010000197.1:0-4481 GCA_964477595.1 uncultured Algimonas sp. | reverse complement strand
ACGACATCTTCGTCGGCGCTTTGCGCCATAGCTGGTAGAGAGGCCAACATTGCAACGGATCCAGCCGTGCAGGCCAATAGTGATTTCGTAAGTTTCATTTCAAATGACTCCCTCGGTTTACTGATGCCTGTCTTGCGCAGGCTGATATTGATATTTCCCACTGCCGCCAGTGAAGTCGAGCGTCAACCCGTTCACATACGAATATAATGTTCTTTTACGAACATGTGGCAATTTTGCATCATGACACCGCTGTCATTCACATCTTTTGAAATATGGTTGGGGTTAGTACCATACCCAGCGCCGTCGGGGCCAAGGTGAAACGCCTCAAAAACTGATATGAATTGGCTCGGTTTCGGGCAAATGTTCTAAACTTTGCTGAATGAAACTTCAATTTGAACTGAGTTCTAATTCCAACATCGAAATATGCCCAATAGAATTTAGCTTCGCTTTCGCTGATGCAAAACAGTCCATGCCAGAGGTTTTCATTAAACTCAGAGATACAAATACCAGAGCGTATTTCGACAACAGACTTAAGCGTCTTCAGGGCCCGCCACACATATTTCTACGCCCGCTTTGCCACAGGTCTTTGCAAAATTCAGAGGGAGTGGCGCATCTGTTACCACGACATCTACATCGAGCAAATCTCCCATGCGGTTCATCGCACGCCGACCAAATTTATGCTGATCTGCCACAAGAATGACCTTGCGGGAATTTCGAAGGACAGATTGGGCGGACCGTATTTCGGCGGGATCAAATTCCAGAAGCGATCCGTCTTCATCGATCCCGCTAACGCCCAAAATACCTATATCCATGCGGAAACTATCCACAAAATCAGCGGCGCCCGCCCCGGTCACACCGCCATCATGATTACGGACCTGCCCACCCGCCAGCATTATTTGAAAGGTCTCATTTTGGCTCAAATATCTCGCCACATTGATATTATTCGTCACAACATGCAGGTTCTTGTGCCGCAACAAAGCCTGCGCAATGGCCTCCGTTGTCGTGCCTGTATTCAGGAATAGTGACGATCCATCCGGAATAAGGGACGCCGTCATCTCGGCAATTTTTTGTTTCGCCTGAACACCGCTCCGCAAACGGTCCGCATAGGGAAGGTTCTCTCCGCTCTTGGCTTGACCGGCCCCGCCGTGAAACCGCGTCAACATGCCCTCGCGACCTAGCTCATTCAGATCGCGGCGAATGGTTTGAGGCGTCACCCCAAATTCGGCCACCATCGCTTCTGTTGCCACAAATCCATCGCGTGCCACCATGTCCAAAATGGCAGATTGTCGCTTGGACGGCTGGAACGTGCTCATCGGAATCTCCTTAGATATTTCGATAAAAACCCATATTTACCAAAATTGACAGAGAAAACGGACTAGCCACAACGAAAAAGCGACGATAGGTAATGTTCGAATTAGAAAATATATGACAGCCAATTATGACTGATCGCAATGACATATTGAACGACAGGCCAGCGGGACAGACTGTCCATCGTCGGACGTTTACAAAAGCGGATGGCCGCCCGCTCCGTCTTTATGGTTACGCCCCGCACACTGAGACAGCTTTGCCTGAAGATGGCGGTGACGTTGCAAAAGGCGGTGAGCTGAGGTGGCATCCTCTGCGTCAGGAATGGAATGTCTATGCCCCACATCGCCAGAACAGGACGTTCAAACCCTCTGCAGCCGATGATCCATTAGCCCCGACCAAACCCGGCGGACCCGCGACAGAAATCCCTTTCACCGATTTTGAGCTCGCCGTTTTCGAAAATAAGTTCACGAGTCTCCATATAGATGCACCCGACCCGCAAAATGTAACGGGGGTTAAAAGCGATGTTGCCAAAGGCCATTGCGATGTGGTGGTTTACACCCCGGAACAAACGGGAAGCCTGCATACTGTGGGGCAGGCGAAGCGCCGTCTTCTCCTCAGCACGTGGAATGATCGCTATGAGGATCTCTTTGCGCAAGGCTGCAAATTCGTTCTGCCATTTGAGAGCCGCGGTGAGGCCGTTGGCGTCACGCTCCACCATCCGCATGGGCAAATTTACGCTTTTCCTTTTGTTCCGAAAGTTCAGCGCGACGCTGCGCAAGGGTTCCAAGGCGGATATGACCTGGCCGCACATATGAAAGACTGTGTTGCGGATTACGGCGTCGCAGAGCGTGGCGGCATTGATGCCATTTGCCCGCCTTTTGCGCGCTTCCCTTATGAGACCTATCTCGTCCCGCGCCGCCCGGTGAAAGGACCTTGGGAATTTTCGGAAGACGAAGCGGCAGGATTTGCCGGACTGCTCGGCGATATGACGCGCCGCTATGACGCCCTATTTGGGCAAGTCACACCTTATATGTTGTCGCTACATGCCGCGCCGAAAGGTCTGGAGGATGGCTGGCAATTCCATGCGAAGTTTTATCCTCTCATGCGGTCTCCAGGTCGCATTAAATATTTGGCGAGTGTCGAACAATCGACGGGGGCTTTTACAGTCGATGTTATGCCGGAGAGCGCGGCGAAGGCGCTACGTGCCCTATGATCAAAGATAATTTTGAAGCCCTCTTTGGGACTCAGCCCGACATTTCCGGCTTCACACCCGGGCGTGTAAACCTGATTGGCGAACATATTGATTATAATGGAGGGCGGGTATTACCGACCGCGCTGGACCTGGGTGTGACATTAGCACTGTCCCCACGCACGGATGGTAAAATCCGAATTGGCTCTGATAAATTTGATGACCTTGCAAATCGAACAATCGGCGAGGCCACGTCAGATCATTGGTCCGATTATATCACAGGCGCACTTCAAATTGCGCATGCCGAAGGTTTTGGGCCAAGCGGCGCTGACATTGCCGTGACGACGAACCTGCCCTTTGGCGCAGGTATCTCCTCTTCTGCCGCCGTGACCGTTTGCGTGCTTCGGGCTTTGCGAGATCTGGCCAAGGCCGATCTCACCGATACGGACCTCGCTGTTCTCGCCAGACGGGTTGAAAATGAATATATCGGCATGCCTTGCGGGATTATGGACCAGATGGCCGTCGCCATTGCCCGTCCGGGGCAAGCGCTTTCGCTGGACACGGACACGCTGGATTTCGACTTGGTCGATCTGCCCAAGACCCATCATATGGCCGTTGTCCATTCAGGTGTATTCCGGCAACTAAATGAAGGCCGATATAAAATCCGCAAAGAGGAATGTGACCAAGTGAAAGCGGCAGCAGGCCGAGAAGACATCTGCCGTATGTCAGATTCCGAATTAGACGCTTTAAGCTCTCTGCCCGAAGATATTTTTCGCCGCGCCCGTCATTGTGTGACGGAACATCGCCGGACTGTTGCTGCAGCGGACGCTCTGCGTGACAACCGGATGGGAGATTTTGGTGCGCTCATGAATGAAAGCCACATCTCCATGCGGGATGATTTTGAAATGTCCGTGCCTGCGGTTGATGCGCTCGTCGCAGATGCGCAAAGCTTTGGCGCAACAGGCGCGAGGCTAACGGGCGGCGGCTTTGGCGGGTGTATCGTGGCCTGTGTCGCGCATGAGAAACTCGACGCATGGCGGGATAAGTTACTCGCGGCCCATCCTGACGCATTCTGGGTGGCATAACGCTCCTCTCTTGCTTTGCAGCGTAAAAGTCTGTTCAACGCAGTCATGACGACTGATCCCAAAATCCTGATCACAGGCGCGACCTCCGGTCTGGGACGCGAAATGGCCATTCAATTGGCCACGCGCGGGGAATACATTCTTGCCACAGGGCGGCGCGAGGACCGCCTGACCGCGTTGGAAGCCCATGCCAGAATTACCGGGACAGCTTTGGACCAGACATCAGAAGCGGATATTGCCAAATTTTGCGCCGAGGCCGGACCATTATCAGGCATCATATTAAATGCGGGCATTACATTTACAAAACCCTTTTCAGACGGTGATTTCGAAACTGACATGGCGTTGATCCAGACGAATGTAATCTCAAATTTGCAAATAATTAGATCCTTGCTTCCAACTCTGAAAGAGACGCAAGGCCGCATTCTCCCCTTCCCTATCAATCTGTCTATGCCGGGACGAAAGCCTTTATGGTCAATTTCGGCCTGTCTTTGCGCGAAGAGCTGAAACACGAAAATATCCAAGTCAGTGTCTTCGCCCCCGGCGGGATTAAAACGGAAATGACGGATATTCCTGCGATGAAAGCCTTGGAAAAAGACCTCGCCCCCGTGACGGAGGTCGCAGCGGCTGCGCTCAAAGCCTATGATAAAATGCCGGCCCTGACAGTTCCGGGCGCGCAGAACAAACTCATCTCCGGACTCTCTAAGTTCGCGCCGCGTGGTCTTCTTGCACGGCAAGCTGAGAAGATTTACCGCAAAGCCCATCCCGATCTAAAATCCAAATAAGGTCCTTTCCCTAGCGTTTTAAGGCCGCGGCATGCCAAGCGATATGTTCGGCCAAAAAGCTGGATATAAAATAATAGGAATGATCATATCCGGGCTGCATTCGCAGGGTGAATTTTATAC
>CAYZGF010000196.1:0-4483 GCA_964477595.1 uncultured Algimonas sp. | reverse complement strand
CCTATGCGCCCCTTGGCGCTTATATTCCCGGGCTTGATTTCAGCTTGGACAAAAAACCCCGCAAGATTCGCGGCGTTGAGAGCTCCGGCATGATGTGTTCGACGAAAGAGCTGGAACTGGGCGAGGACCATGACGGGATTTTCGAAGCTGATCCTGCGGACCATCCCGTCGGGCAACCCATTGTCGATGCGCTGAATATGAATGATCCGGTCATAGATTTCGAAGTCACACCAAACCGTCCCGATTGGCTGGGCGTCAATTCCATCGCACGTGATCTGGCCGCCGTTGGATTGGGTGAATTAATCACGCCGGATATTGAACCCGTCAAAGGCAGCTTCCCCTGCCCGCAAGAAATCAAAATAGACGATACAGAGGGCTGCCCCGCTTTTGTGGGCCGCGTTATCAAAGGCGTAAAAAATGGACCTTCTCCGCAATGGTTACAGGACCAGTTAAAGTCCATCGGCCTGCGTCCGATTTCCGCCCTCGTCGATATTACGAATTTCATCACCTATGACCGCGCCCGACCACTCCATTTTTATGACCTGAACAAGGTCAAAGGCGCCATCACCGTCCGGCGAGGACAAGACGAGGCTTTCGATGCGCTGGATGACAAATCCTACACGGCGACCGATGCGGATATCGCCATCACAGATGAGAGCGGCATCTTAGGTCTTGGCGGTATTGTTGGCGGCGAAACGACAGGCTGTGACGAAACCACAACAGACATTCTGATAGAGAGTGCTTATTTCGACCCTCTGACCATTCGTCGGTCTGCTAAACGCATGGCGGTTAATTCTGACGCCAAATATCGTTTTGAGCGCGGCGTGGATACCGGTGGATTAGTTGACGGCGCAGAACTGGCCACGCGCATGGTGCTTGATATTTGCGGCGGCGAAGCCAGCGAGATTGTGGTTGCGGGGGACATCCCTGCGGACCCGGCACCTATCAAATTCGACACGGCTTTGAATGAACGCCTCACAGGTCTGAAACTCTCGGACGCAGAGATGACAAAAATCCTGACAGACCTAGGCTTTACCGTCGGCGATGATTGGACAGTGACGGTACCAAGCTTCCGTCGTGACGCGACGGAAGGTGCTGACCTCGTCGAAGAGATTGCGCGTATTCACGGATTCCATAATCTGGAAGCGGTTAGCTTGCCGCCCCTGCCCGGACGTCGGGAGCCGACAGCGACGCTTACGCAAAATCGTACACGTCTCGCCCGCCGCGCACTGGCCGCCCGCGGATTGTCAGAAGCCATAACATGGTCCTTTGTTCTGAAGGCCCACGCGGAAAGCTTTGGTGGCGGTCAAGATAAATTGGCGCTCGATAATCCGATTTCAAATGATTTGAATTGGATGCGTCCCAGCGCGCTGATCCATCTCCTGCTGGCGGGCCAACGCAGCGCGAATCAAGGTTATCCGGGCGCAGCACTTTTCGAATTAGGGCCTGTCTTCCAAGGCACGGAACCGAACGAGCAATCGCTCTCTCTCGCAGGCATGCGCCGCGTCGAACCCGGCCGCAATTGGTCCGGACCGGAAGAGATTACAGCCCTAACTGCAAAAGCGGACGCCATTGCTGCATTAGATGTCATGGGAGCCAATACGGATAATCTGCAAGTCATGGACGCAGTTGGCAGCTATTGGCATCCGGGTCGGTCGGCCTCGCTGCGTTTAGGTCCGAAAAATGTATTGACGAGTTTTGGTGAATTGCATCCGCGTGCCTTGAAAGCATTGGGCATAGAGAGCCGCGTTGTTGCCTTTGAAATCGCGCCGGATAATTTGCCTGCGCCGCGCAAGAAATCTGCCAGCAAAGCGAAGAAAGCTCTGACGCTCTCGGACCTCATGCCGGTCCACCGCGACTTTGCCTTCATCGTCGATGAAGATGTCAAAGCCGGAGATATTTTGAAGGCCGCAAAGGGTGCCGATAAGCAGCTGATTACCGATGTAAACCTGTTTGATGTCTATCGCGGTAAGGGCGTTGATGAAGGCCAAAAAAGTCTCGCCATCGACGTCACTCTGACACCGAAAGACGCAACATTAACTGACTCAGATATCGAAGCTGTCAGCGGAAAAATTGTTGAGAAAGTGATGAAAGCCGGCGGTCGACTGCGCGGTTAAACCGTATTCGCGGCCGGATCGTGAAATTCGCTGATGGGCTCTTCGACATCGCGGTGGATGTTTTTCCCTCCGATCTTTTCTTGCGTTTTGTAAACGGGTTGAATCCGGCTTTTACCGTATCCAACACCTTTTGCCTCGGCTTTCGCAGCCTTGGCAATTTCAGGATCGGCTTTAGGCGCGGCCTGAGCGGATTTTCGAGCTTGAGCTTTTAATTTCTGATGTGTGGTCATTTAGGTCCCTTTCAGTCACCTTTATAATTCGCAACTCCGCTGAGCGTTCCGAATTCACATCTTGTCTAACCCTCAGTAAGAGACCCTATGAAATGCAATAGTGATAATTCAGTCTGATGATGAAGGCCCTTATCATCGGTGGCTATGGAACCTTTGGGTTCAGGATTGCGCAGGGCTTATCCGACGAAGATGGGTTAGAGCTCTACCTCGCAGGACGGAATTTGGAGAAAGCCAAGGCCGCCTGTGATCAGCTTTCTGGCGTAGCAAATTTCATCCCCTTAAAACTTGATCGCAATAGCCTCTCCCTCAATTTTAAACCTGACCTTATCATAGATGCCTCCGGCCCGTTCCAAGCCTATAATGGATCTCCGGTTCTGGAGTATTGCTTAGAACACGGGATAAATTACGCGGATTTATCCGATGACGGACAGTTTGTTCGCAAGGTGATGAACACAGATGCAAGGGCGAAAATGTCCGGCATTTATGCCGTCTCAGGCCTTTCAACTTGTCCCGTCCTCAGCGCCATCGGATTGCGAGAGGTAGAGGCAAAGATTGGTCCCGTGTCTAACCTTATGATTGGTATTGCGCCCTCGCCAAAGGCAGAATTAGGACGCAATGTCGTGGGTGCAGTCATGCGTTATGCGGGCCAAAAAACCGTCCCAGTGCGTCGGTCAGGCAAGATAAGCCATGTTGCGGGACTCACGGAAATCCGACCTGCCACAATCTGTGTGCCGGGCGATGTGCCGCTTCCGCGCTTGCCTTTTGCTGTGGCGGATGCGCCTGACGCGGTTGTGCTGCCGGACGGCTTTTCATCCCTGACTGAGATCTGGACCGGCGCCGGGACGCGACCTGTTTGGCTACACCGCCTTCTTGTTCTTCTGGCACGCGGCATATCCATCGGTATTCTTCCCAAGCTGACAAGCTTTGCAGGCCTTTTTCACCGCGTTCGAAGCCTGTTTCGATTTGGCATTCATCGCGGCGGCATGATTGTCTCAGGCTCCAATAAAGACGCCGCCGCAAGCTGGCATTTGGTGGCGGAAGGTGATCATGGACCCTATGTCCCGACACTCCCCGCCGTCGCACTTGTGAGAAAATGTTTAGCGGGACAGTCCCCAAAACCGGGCGCCTTTAGCGGGGACCAAGTCGTCAACTTGGACGATCTGGAACCTGAATTTGCCAAGCTAAACATTGCTTATGGGATGCAAAGTGATGACACTAAATTACCCGTCTATGAAGCCAGCTTAGGCGAGGCCTATGCAAAGCTGTCCCCTGCCGTTCAGGATCTGCATCGCACCGCAGACGGACGACATTTCAGTGGATTTTGCACAATTACCAGAGGGAGAAATCCGTTCTCGCATATTGTGGCGGCGATTATCGGTTTCCCAAAAAGCGGAACTGATGTTCCCGTTTCGGTAAGGATCACGCCTGACGAAGACGGAGAAAGCTGGACGCGTAATTTTGGCGGACAGACATTCTCCAGCCATCACAGTTTGGGCAGAAGTAGTTGGTCACGCCATGTTACGGAACGGTTCGGCCCCATAGAAATTCATATGGCAATTTTGGAAGACGCGGGAACACTACGGATTGAAACCCGGGGCTGGTCAATCTTCGGCCTGCCCTTGCCGAAGTTTTTAAAGCCGGGCGGTGATGTTTACGAGACGCAAGACGATCAAGGACGTTTCCGGTTTCACGTCGACTTAATAGCCCCCCTCTTTGGGCGGCTTTGCAAATATGAAGGGTGGCTAATCGATCAGGATCAGGCGCCTAGATCGGAATGAGACCAAAGCCCTTTGGCTTTTTCCTCACATAGCTTGTATAGCCAATATTTGCGCCAAGACGCACGCCTGCGCCCGCCCGAACAGGGGCCAATGTCACACCATTCGCGCGCTGATAATGCACCGCCATGCCTGCCACGAGGAAAGCCGACCCATCCACACCGGGGAAGCGACGATAAATATCATCTGTATCTTCCAGATCATAAACGAGTGTAAAAACCCGGCTGACTTCCGCACCCGCATCCAGACCCACAGTTGGCCCTTTCCAATAGACTTTTTGTGACGTTCCATCCTTCATCCAGAGCGTGCCTTGTCCATATTTTGCCCCGAAGATCAGTGCTCCGCCCCCTTCTTCGCCCGT
>CAYZGF010000195.1:0-4491 GCA_964477595.1 uncultured Algimonas sp. | reverse complement strand
ACAGATTTACCGAGTGAGGATTTTGTTTCTGCATTTCATGGATGCGCGAGACTAAGCGATTGAAACATATAAGGACGGATTCGGGATATAGTTTTGACAAAAAGGGGACGGCGAGGTGCGAACGACCATCAGATGAACGGCCTAGAACGCTCAATAAAGAACAGTGGAAGTGTTTGTCGATTCGGCGGCAATCGACTAAAAACAGCCATAACTAATTGCTTTGTCCTTTGCGCAAAACGAGATACTTAGGACTTTGTCAAATTCCTGGGATGAAACGTATTTGAAGATTGTAGCTAACCATTCTGTAATCACTAGGCTGTAAAATATCTGTTCAACGGAGTCTTGGTGAATTATGCGTCAATCCCGCCTTCATTTCATTGAGAACAATCGCGAAACGTTGCAAGCCTATTACGGTAAGGCCGATAGAAAAATGTGCCCCGTCTACGGATTTGGTGCTAATTCTCCAAAAGAATCCTTCGAAGCGATTTTGACGAAGGCGGATGATTTCTATTTGCCAGTTTGCTTTCTACATATTTATTGGAAGTACACTGATCGAGAAAATAGGGATTTCGTTCTCCGATCATTAGAACAGCTGTACCAAATTGATGACGAAGGTAGAGTGGCGGACCCAACAATAGCTTATGTATATTCATACTGTCTTTTGCAGTCCGATAAAGACAGTGAGAGTTTTGAAATCTTAAGAATATTATCAGATCAATGTTTTCCACCGGCACTAGCCACCATGGGCGACGGTGCTGTTGCCAACCGCGAAATAGCTAATGCACTAGACTGGTACCAACATGCAATCGACCATGGTTATTTGTCGATTATAGGCCGTCGCAACAGATTGATTTTTAGAAACTCTTCGTTTTGGAAAATTTTTCCATCAAGATTGATGGCGACTTTGCATGCATTTGTAAAATATCTGTATTTCATAAGAATTGGAATGAAAGGCGAGAATGCGCTATATCTAGATTTTTATTCTATGCGTTATCACTTAAATGAATATTGGAAGCAGCCTAAAGCATTGCGCGTTCAGAGCTTAAAAGAGGAGTCAGCCCTTCTAAGAGAAAAGCAGAACGGATGAAGTTTGAATAAACGCGAAAACAGCTATCGAAGCAGAGACAATAGCCTGAACTGAGCGCTTAAATTCTCTTATAATAGGACACTAAGAACAACTCCCCTTTTGGTGCGAAGATATGTATGGCGACGTATCCCTCCGCTGTATCCACTCAGAAAGACGCAAATGTTTGAATTTTATCTGGCGCAGGAATATTGGTTTGCGGCTATTCAGCTCAGCCTGGCCATGTTGGGCATGGGGGCGACTTTAACACCGAGAGATTTTGGCGCGATTGTGAAAACCCCGCGCGCCTTTAGTGTTGGGCTGGTTTTGCAATTGATCTTGGTTCCTCTTGTCGCCTTGCTGTTTATATCAGTTTCGGGTGCGGCCGTTGGGGTGTTGATCGGGCTGGCGCTCTTGGCCGCTATACCGGGTGGGACGGTTTCGAATATCTTCACCTATCTGGCGAAGGGGAATATCGTCTTGTCCATTGCGATTACGGCGATCACAACGATTGGCTGCCTCATCACCACACCTATTATTTTGGATCTTTTGATTTCCCAACATATGCCGGATGATTTCGTGATGCCCGTTGGTCGTATCGCGTTTGAAATCTCAGTCTTCCTTCTTTTGCCTCTCTTCATCGGTATGGGGCTTTATTCCAAACTTCCAAACCACGCGGCGAAGATTTCCAAATTTGGTATTTATGGATCTATCTTCGTCATACTTCTGATTATTATTGGGTCCGTTGGGGCGGGGCGTTTAGACTTGTCAGCCTTCGGCACGACTAATATTTTGATCGTTCTCGCCTTTGCAGTCGTTCTGATGGTTCTAAGTGTCATCGTGCCTTGGATATTACGAGTGCCCGCGAAAGACGGGACCGCCATTCAGATCGAGGCAACGGTACGAAATACCAATCTCGGCTTACTCCTGACGGCCTCTCTGTTTCCCCCGGGACACGCTCTGGGCGGAACAGTTTTAACCAGCGTCTTGCTATATGGCGGCATCCAGTTGTTACTGGGTGGCGGGTTGATTGTGTATAATAGGCGCGTGCACAAGGTGATTTGATAGTCGATCACGGCGTGTTCATTTGGATATAAACTGAAACTAGTCCTCACACATTTCCGTCACGTCTGTTATCAGATTCTCTCATGTCCGAACCCTTCCACATCATTCCGGCTTCATCTGATACGCCGCTTTTCCTTTTTGGGGATCATGCGTCGCGCCATATTCCGGAACGCTATGAGAATTTGGGTCTGTCAGGTGATGATTTAACGCGCCACATCGCTTGGGATATCGGGACGGAAGCTGTCATTCGCGGGCTGTGCAAGCGGTTTAAATGTGGCGGTGTCGTTGCGGGCTTTTCGCGCCTGTTGATTGACCCGAACCGGTCCAAGCGTATGGCGAGCTTGATCCCGGAAAGCTCTGACGGGACGCTTATCCCCGGCAATCAGGGCGTTGGTCCGGCGGAACGGGCCGAACGTATTGAAACGCTCTACACGCCCTATCACGCCGCGATCACAGAGCAATTGAATGCCGCAAATTCACCGCTGACAATCTCTTTGCATTCCTTCACGCCCAAACCTGCCATGGGGGATGTGCGAACGCTGGATATGGGGCTTCTCGTCAAACATGATGAGGGGACGGCGGAGGATTTTAAAAATGCGCTTTATCGTCTGGCGCCGAAGCTCTCCGTTGGGATGAATGAACCTTATTCCGCGCATGATTTGAACCATACAATTGATCTGCATGTTGCGCCGCGCGCTTTGCCGCATCTTGCAATTGAAATCCGTCAGGACCACATCCGTCACGATCAAGGCGTTGCCCGCTACGTCAAATTATTGGGCGACGCGCTAAAACAGATAATGGATTGAGATCATGAGCCGTATGGATTTGAGCCTTTGTGAAGCCCGCACGCATTACGTGAATGGTGAGCTGATGTTCGGGGAACTCCCCGCTGGCATGGAACAAATCCAATTGGGCTTTGGCTGTTTCTGGGGTGCGGAACGGATTTTATGGAAGCTGGACGGCGTGCATGTGACGAGCGTTGGATATTCCGGCGGGCACACGCCAAAGCCGGATTACCGTCTCGTTTGTACCGGAAAGACCGGGCATGCCGAAATGTGCCATATCGTCTATGATCCGTCTGTCATCAGCTTTGATGAGCTTCTGAAAGTGTTCTTTGAACATCATGATCCAACGCAGGGCGACCGCCAAGGCAATGATGTCGGACCGCAATATCGCTCCGCCATTTTCACCTATACGGATGCGCAGATGGAGGCCTCTAAGGCTGCTATTGAACGTTACGCGGAGGCTTATGGCCGCCCGATCACGACGGAGCTGCGCACGGCGCCTGATGTCTATCATGCGGCGGAAGATTACCATCAGCAATATCTCGCGAAAAATCCGCAAGGTTATTGTATGCATGGACCAACCGGGATTTTCTGCGCCTTGCCAGAGCCGACACAGACAGAGGCCGCCCCCGCTAAAACTGAAAAGCCCGCCGCCTAAAACCCTCGATGTTTTTCCGGTCGCTTTTGGGAATATTTGCGGTTCTGGGAAACTGGCCGAATTGGGAAAATTACTTTGATTTGTCCCGAAGGGGGCAGAAAGTCTCTTTTATCGTATTGGCGCTCAGTCTCGCGCCACTCTGGCTTGTCGTCTACGGAATTCAGTCAGAGCGCGCGCGCCTGACCGAAGCGGAACTAAGCCTACCGGGTGTGTTGCCCTTTATCCTCATCACTGGACTTTGGTTGGTCTCTTTCCCCGGACTCGCTTATCTGATCGGTATGATCTTTGAAAAAATGGACCGGGTTCGGAGTTGGATAATTACCCGTAACTGGACGGTTTTCGGCCTGTCCCTTTTGGCGGGAATGATGTTTGGGCTGGTGAGTTTGGGGGCCTTGCCATTCATCTTGGCAAATGGCGTTTTATTCGCAGCTTATTTGGGGCTACTGGCGGCAGATATTCGATTAGCTCAAAAGGTCGCTGGATTTAATTGGGGTATTGCGGTCCTGATTGGCTGTGGGGTCGTTGCGGTCGGGCTGACTTTTGTTCAGCTCGCAATCAGTAGATAACCTCCGTAAGATAAAGCCCGTCCGGTGCCGCGACCGGGCCGCATTCTCTCCTGTCGCGGGCCTCTAATGCCGCCTGCATATCCTCCGCGTCCCATTTGCCCAAGCCCACTTCGACAAGGCTTCCCGTAAAGCTGCGGACTTGTTTATGCAGGAAGGAGCGCGCGCGGAAAGTTAGATGGATTTCTGATCCTGCGCGTAAAACCTGAATTTCATCCATGGTTTTGATCGGGCTTTTGGCTTGGCATTGTCCGTCGCGAAAGGTCGTAAAATCATGCTTGCCGATCAAGACCTGCGCGGCCGCATGCATGGCGTCTGCCTCCAGCATTACGGGGATGCGCCAGACTCTCCCGCGAT
>CAYZGF010000194.1:0-4493 GCA_964477595.1 uncultured Algimonas sp. | reverse complement strand
GTTTTACTCTCTCCGGCTTGTGCAAGTTTTGACCAGTTTAAGAATTTCGAAGTTCGGGGCGATGCGTTTCGAGCGCAGGCGCAGAAATTGATGGGCATTGAAGCGCCTCAAATCGCTTGCCCGCCTAAGGAGGAAGAGGCAGCATGATTGGCGCACTTCCCAGATTAATTACCTCCCGCTCTCGCCGGACATTAATTGGCGAATGGTGGCGCAGTGTTGATCAAGTCACGCTTTCTATCCTTGTCTGCCTGTTGGGGGCGGGATTGATCCTGTCTATGGCATCCAGCCCGGCTGCGGCGGCCCGATTGGATTACGGCAATTCGTTTTATTTCCTCTACAAGCATATGATTTTCGTGGGCATGGGTGTTTTCGGAATGTTCATCGTTTCGCTATTCGATGCCGTGAATGCACGTCGTATTGCGGTCCTCACATTGATCGGCTCTTTCCTGATTATGCTGGCGCTTCCGATTATTGGCTATGAGGTGAAAGGCGCGACGCGCTGGGTTCGGATCGGCCCGCTCGGCCTGCAGCCTTCGGAATTTGCGAAGCCGGCTTTCATCGTCTTTGCCGCCTGGATGTTTTCTATCCGGCATCGTGATCCAAATGTGCCTGCGGTCGCGATTGTCTTTGTCGCTTATGCTGCCTTGGTTGGATTGCTGATTTCCCAACCGGATTTCGGACAGTCTTTTCTGCTGACACTTGGTTTTGCAGCCGTTTTTTTCTTCGCGGGTCTTTCACTCGGTTGGTTGCTGATCATGCTGGGAATTTCCGTGATTGGCGTCATTGCCGCCTATCTCACCCTGCCTCACGTTCGTGCGCGGGTCAGCGCTTTCCGATCCCCCAATACGGCGGATAGCTACCAAACAGACAAAGCCATGGAGGCAATTTCCTCAGGTGGTTTCTTTGGACGCGGACCGGGAGAGGGAAGTGTCAAATACTCTCTGCCTGACGGAAATACGGATTTTATCTTTGCCGTCACTGTCGAGGAATTTGGCTTTCTGATTTCAACAATCCTTATTCTTTTGCTCGCTGGGTTCGTTGTTCAGACATTCCGGAATGCGCTACGTCTTAATGATTATTTTTGCCAACTCGCAGCAGCGGGTCTTGCGACTTTGGTCGGGATGCAAGTCATCATCAATCTCTATGTCAATCTCAACATGGCGCCGAGTAAAGGGATGACCTTGCCGTTCATCTCAAATGGCGGATCTTCCATGCTAGCGCTTTGTTTTACGGCGGGCCTCATCCTAGCCTTCACACGCCGCCGCCCCGGAGCTTATGAATATGGCCGGTAAGATCGGTAAATTTATCTTTGTTTTTCATGGCGAAGGAGCAAAATTTGCGGCGGGTGTTTATGATAACTTAGAAGAAGCAAAGCGAAGTATAGCTGCTCATAAAATGTCCGGTATGTTAACAAGCTATTCGGTGAATGAGACGGCTTACGATTATGCCGTCAGAAGTGACTTCTTCCAACCAAAGTCGACGCAGTCAGAGAGTTTTGTTCAGAACTTCACTTCGGCCTCTCAAGAGCATTATCATTTTCAAAATGGTGAGATTGAAACATGAGCGTGAAACGTAAAGTCTTGCTCGCAGCGGGCGGGACGGGCGGACATATGTTTCCCGCGCAGTCTCTGGCAGAAATTTTGAAATCCGAGAGTTGGGATGTCGCGCTGATGACGGATGCGCGTGGGCAAAAACATAGCGGACGCATTCCGGCAGACCCGATCATTGAAGTGCAAGCCGCATCCATATCGCCGCGCAAACCCATTCAAGCCTTAAAAGGCGCACTGAAGCTGGCCAAAGGTGTGCGGCAAGCTAAAGCCTTCATCCGCGAGTGGAAACCCGACATCGTCGTTGGTTTTGGCGGGTATCCGGCATTCCCGGCGATGCGTGCCGCGCAGTCCATGGGATTGCCGACCATCATACATGAACAAAATGCTGTACTGGGGCGCGTGAACCGCGTCTTTGCAGCCAAAGCCACCCATGTCGTTTCGGGCTTTGATGCTTTGGAAAAAGTCAGTCCGAAAGCGCATGTCCATAACCTTGGAAATCCAGTGCGCGCGCAAATCGCGGATGTAGTTCCGGCGACCTATGAGGTTCCGACTGACACAATAAATCTGCTCGCGGTCGGCGGCAGTTTGGGGGCGCGTATTCTGTCGCAAACGATCCCAAAAGCTATCGCGCTTTTACCGGAAGAGCTGCGCGGCCGCATAAGCGTCGTTCAACAAACAACTGAGAGTGAAGTGGAAACAGCAAGAAACGCTTATTCCGAAATGGGCGTCGAGGCGATCTGCGAAACCTTTTTCTCTGACATCGAAAAACATCTTGCAGCTGCGCATTATGTCATCGCACGGGCAGGCGCGTCATCTGTGTCTGAAATTGCCCTTATGGGAAAGCCTTCTTTATTAATCCCGCTAGCCATTGCTATGGATGATCACCAAACCGTCAATGCGCGGTCACTGGAACGCCATGGCGCTGCCGATATTCTGCCGGAATCTGAGTTTACGCCTGAATCTGTCGCTAATATCTTGCAGGATAGATTAAATGATTCGAACTGGCTCTCATCCGCTGCCGCTTCTGCCCGTACCTGTGGGCGTCCGAACGCGGCCCGTGATCTCGCAAAGCTGGTCATCGCAACAGCTACCGAAGGCTAACATGGCCCAAACAAATTTAAAGCAGACGGCACTCGCGACGAAAGTTCCGTTTGATCTCGGCCCGATCCATTTTGTGGGGATTGGCGGAATCGGCATGTCCGGGATTGCCGAAGTCATGCTCAATCTCGGCTATCAAGTGCAAGGCTCTGATGCGCTGGAAACCACGAATACAGCGCGTTTGAAACGTTTGGGAGCAGAAATATTCATCGGCCAAAAAGCGGAACAAGTCGTTGGCGCGGGCGCGATTGTTATGTCCTCGGCCATCAAAGCCGATAATCCCGAACTTATGGAAGCGCGCGCACGCGCTATCCCCGTGGTACGCCGCGCGGAAATGCTGGCAGAGCTAATGCGGTTGAAATGGACGGTCGCTGTCGGCGGAACGCACGGAAAGACCACAACCACAACGATGATCGCGGCTTTACTGGAAGGCGGGGGATTGGACCCAACCGTAATCAATGGAGGCATCATCAATGCCTATGCATCCAACGCTAAACTAGGAATGGGCGATTGGATGGTTGTCGAGGCGGATGAGAGCGATGGGTCGTTTTTGAAATTGCTGCCGACAGTGGCCGTTGTAACCAATATCGATCCGGAACATATGGAACATTACGGAGATTTTGAGACGCTCCGCACCGCTTTCGATACCTTCGTTGAAAACCTGCCGTTTTATGGATTTGCCGTTCTCTGCATAGATCATCCCGAAGTTCAGGCGCTTGTCAGCCGCATCAGCGACCGACGTGTCATCACCTATGGATTTAATCCGCAAGCTGATGTTCGCGCGGAAAATCTGAGTCTGGAAACGGAAGGGTCGCGCTTTGATGTGGTGTTCCGAAATCATGACGGCGAAGAAGATCGCTGGACGGACTTATTCCTCCCTATGGCTGGAAAGCATAATACGCAAAATGTCCTTTCAGCCATCGCAGTATCGCGTGAATTAGGATTAGGCGTGGAAAAGGTTCGCGCCGGCTTGGACAGTTTTGGCGGCGTGAAACGCCGCTTCACGCATGTCGGCGATTGGAACGGCGTAAGCATTATTGACGATTATGGTCATCACCCTGTTGAGATTGCGGCCGTGTTGCAAGCCGCGAGGCAGGTCTCGAAAGGCCGTGTTCACGCCGTTGTCCAACCGCATCGCTACTCACGATTGTCTCATCATTTTGAAGAGTTTTCGACCTGCTTTAATGATGCCGATTTTGTTTATGTTGCCGATGTTTATGCGGCGGGCGAAGCCCCGATTGAAGGCGTCTCAGGACCGGCCTTGGCCGAGAGCCTGCGGAGCCATGGCCATCGGGATGTGGCTTTGACATCAAAGGCGACATTGGCGGGCGATCTCCATCCGAACCTTGAAGCTGATGATCTGGTCGTTTGCCTCGGGGCGGGAGACATAACCTATTGGGCGGCAGAACTTCCTGAACAACTCGGTAAGTTGTGAGCCTTCTCGATAGATTACCGGAAGTTCGCGGCAGTCTGCGCGCTGATGTTCCACTTGCGCCATTTACGTGGCTGCGGGTTGGCGGAGCGGCGGAGGCTTTATTCATGCCGAAAGATGAAGCTGATCTTGCCCATTTCCTCAGCTCGACACCTGACGCTATTCCGGTTCAAATTCTGGGCGTCGCGTCAAATACGATCATACGTGATGGGGGCGTTAAAGGCGTTGTCATTCGTCTGGGCCCAGCCTTTGGCAAAGTCTCCACGGACGGCTTGCGCGTGACGGCGGGGGCTGCGGCCCTCGACAAAACCGTCGCAAAGAAAGCCGCAGCGGCGGGTATAGCCGGATTGGAATTTTATGCGGGCGTTCCCGGCACTATCGGCGGAGCGCTCAGGATGAATGCGGGATGTTAT
>CAYZGF010000193.1:0-4504 GCA_964477595.1 uncultured Algimonas sp. | reverse complement strand
GATGGCCTCTGTTCGCTTCTGGAACGAGTTCATCGAGACATTAGCCTTTATCGGGCACTTTTTCGTCGTGCTTATGAAAGTGCTGGTAACGCCCAGAAAGCTCCGATGGCGTGCGATCGTCAATTTAGTCGAACATGTCGGATTGGATGCTGCCCCAATTGTTATGGTCCTGTCATTCTTTATCGGCGCGGTCATCGCCTATATGGGCGCGAACCTATTGGCTGCATTTGGGGCAAGTGTCTTTATGGTCGATCTGGTCGGGTTCTCGGTCCTGCGCGAATTGGCCGTGATTATCACAGCTATCCTGCTGGCCGGGCGATCAGATTCGGCCTTCACCGCATCAATCGGGGCGATGAAAATGCGGCAGGAAATCGATGCGATGACAGTCATGGGGCTGGATACCTATGAGGTCCTCGTCATACCGCGCGCGATTGCTTGCGTCATTGCAATGCCGATATTGACATTTTTAGCCATGATGAGCGGTTTGGCGGGTGGCCTTCTTGTCGCTTGGGCGACGGCGGATATCTCACCCGTCTTGTTCTTTAACAGGCTGCAAACGGCTGTAGGGGTTGAAAACCTGTGGGTGGGCCTGTCGAAAACACCGGTCTTTGGATTAATCATCGCGGTGATTGGGTGTCGTCAGGGGCTTGCCGTCACCGGGAGTGTTGAGAGCTTGGGTCAACGTACAACGACGTCCGTCGTGCAAGCGATCTTCGCGGTTATTCTCGTCGATGCACTCTTTGCGATCTTGTTCTTCCAGTTGGGCGTTTAGTCATGTCACTGCCGCAAAGTCTAGATATGTCCGCGCCGCCAATGCGCGCCGTCGGCATAAAGACGCAATTCGGTCCGAATGTCATTCATGAGAATTTGGATTTTACGATCAATGAAGGTGAAATTGTGGGTTTGGTCGGCGGATCCGGTTCCGGCAAATCCGTACTTCTAAATACCATGTTGGGTTTGAAAGATCCTGAAGATGGTTTCGTTGAATATTTCGGGCAGAACCGGGACACGCTGAGCGCGGAAACCCGGCGCAACATCAATAATGAAATGGGTGTTTTGTTTCAGGGCGGGGCGCTGTTTTCCTCCATGACCGTGCGCGAAAATGTGATGATGCCAATGCGCGAAAACACGAATTTATCTGTGAAATTAATGCGTGAATTGGCGGATATGAAAATCCATATGGTCGGCTTACCGCCTGAAAGTGCCGTGCTTTTCCCGTCAGATTTATCGGGTGGTATGAAGAAACGAGCGGGACTGGCGCGGGCTTTGGCCTTGGACCCAAAGCTCTTATTTCTGGATGAGCCGACGGCGGGATTGGACCCTGTCGGGGCAAATGCTTTTGACGAACTGATCCTCGGATTGCGCGAGGCGATGAATTTGACGGTCCTGATGGTCACGCATGATTTGGACAGCCTTTACCTTATCTGCGACAGGATTGCGGTTTTGGTTGATAAACATATTCCCATCGCCGATAGTTTACAGGCGGTGAGCCAGTATGATCATCCTTGGGTACAAGAATATTTCGGCGGGCCACGGTCTCGTGCCGCGATTGGCGCGGGAGAAGCTGCTGCATCTCGGCAGAAAGGGTAGGCGTGGAAAATAAGGCCAATTACGCACTTATCGGCATGTTCGTGCTGGTCGCTATGACGGCCGTCGCTGGTTTTGTGATCTGGCTGACCGGATTCCAAGCCAACCAAGAATATGACTATTACGAGATTGCTTTTGACGGTGGCGTTCGTGGCCTTTCGCAGGGGTCCGAAGTCCGGTTTAACGGCTTGGGTGTAGGTGAGGTGACAAGCTTGGCCTATGACCGCGAGGATCCAAATTTAGTGCTGGCTGAAATTCAAGTCACGGAACGAACGCCAATTGATGTAAACTCAACCGCGAAATTAACCCCTTTGGGCCTGACCGGACTAAACTATATCGAAATTACACCCGGTGCTGATTCAGAAGCACCGCTGATGGCGGATATGCCGGGGCGGGGGACTAAACGCATTGTGGGTGAAGCCAGTTCCGTTGATGAATTATTGATGGGCAGTGGGGATGTCGTTGTTGCCGCACAAACCGCATTGAACCGGGCGAATCTCTTACTTTCCGACGAAAATTTAAGATCGTTCAGCGCTATATTGAAAAATGTTGAGACGATTACGGCGTCTCTTGATGTATCAGAACTTGATCCCACGAAACTAAATGATTTGATGGATAGTTTCTCCGCAGCCGCAGATGCAATCGCTGAAACGGCTAAATCAATCGAGGGAACCTCGGCCTCTATTGATACGGTCATACAAGGGGACCTTCGAAAAGTGCTTGTGAAGGCTGAGGGGACGTTGGCAAATGTGGACACCACCGTGACGACCTTTGGCGGAACCGCAGAGGGCGTGGACGAGATGATTGTGGATGCGCGGGACGCGATCAACCGCTTGTCCAATTCCGGCCTCACCGATCTGGAAGAAACCGTTGATGCGATCCGACGTCTTGTGACGACTTTGGGACGGGTTGCGGATAATTTGGAACAAAGCCCTGCGCAATTCATATCGGGCGCAGAACGTGAAGAAGTGGTGCTGCCGCAATGATGTCCCGTATTCTCCTGATATCGGCTGTATCAGCCAGCTTAACGGCCTGCGTCTCCATCCTGCCTGAACCCGCTCCGGCTCCCGCTGTCTATCGTCTGGCGACAAATACGGCCCCCATAGATACGAACACAAATGCTGAGATCATTCGTGTGGATCGTCCCGCGGCCTCACAGATTTTTAGCTCGACCGACATCGTGGTCACACGTGACGGACAGAAACTCTCGGCAATTGCGCAGGCACAATGGTCCGAAGTGACGCCGGTCGTGATCCAAGACGCGATGATCGATGCGCTGGCGGGCTCATCTCAATTTATCGGATTGATTCCGACGTCCGGGGCCCGGACAGAAACACGTCTGCATTTGTCGATCAAAAACTTTGAAGCCAATTTTGACAATGGTCCGGAGAGTGCGCCGCTTGCCGTGGTTCAGTACCGCGTCACTTATGCGCGAGCGGATGATCGCAGTCTGTTGGGAACCCATTCCGTCCGGAAAACCATGCGGGCACAATCCATCAATGTGTCGTCAATTGTGGCCGCGATTGAGGATGCGAATGATGCGGCAATGTCTGATATCGTGACCTGGCTGGAGGCCCAAAAAGCCAAGGGCGAAAGCTAATCCCTGTTTTCCGCACGCCTTCTTAGCCAGCTCGAGATTCCGACGAAGACCACTATCGTGACAATGACGGCGCCGGCAATAAGTCCCATGGGAACCATCATCCGGTCGCCAAAAACCTCGCCCAACAAATGAATAGCGGCGAAAATAACGGCGCAATAGAGTAGGGCGGTCGCGAAAATAATCGCGCAGAACTTGGCGTAATTCATCTTGAAATAACCGCAGGCAATATAGACCGGAACGCGGGCGAGGGGCAGGAACCTGGCTGTAAGGAGAGTCATCACGGCGTGACGTTTAACCCGGTCTTGCATCGCCATGACTTTGTCTGTTTCCGCCCATTTACGGGCCCGAGAGGAGGCATGAGCCGAGTATCCAATCCAATATTTCCAAATATCAGATATAAAAAGGCCAAAGAGAATCACGAAAAAGACAACCGGAAAATGTTGGGGGTCAGACGCGCTTAACGTGGCAGCTGCCAATACGGCGGCGTCTTCTTGCACGAAGGGGCCTAAGAGAATGCCGAGATAGAGATACCATGACGGGTCCATAGTCCAGTGTCACACCACAGGGCAGGCGGAGGGTCAAGATAGGGTCTGTCAGGCGTGTGTGGAACGCATTCTGACGTGCAAATGAGGCTACTGAAAAAGCCCGTCCAAAGGCGTTGCGATTGCGGCAGAGGCATGACATAAGGCGCGAAATTTTCAAACCCTTGGCAGGGGCTTTTCGCGCTTGCCCAAACTTGGTGATATCATCATGCAGATCAAAGAGCTCGAGGCCGAAGGCCTATCAAAGACTTTTGCCATTACCGTCCCGAAAGAGGACTTGGCCACAAAGCTGGACGCAAAAATCAAAGAGATGCAGCCGCAGGTCACGCTGAAGGGCTTCCGCCCGGGCAAGGTTCCAACATCTCACATCCGCAAGATGTTCGGCCAATCCATCATGAGCGACATCGTTCAAGAGGTCCTGAATGAGAGCTCTCAGCAAGCGATCAATGACAATAAAATCCGTCCGGCCGGTCAGCCACAAATCGACCTGCGTGCGAATGGCGAAGATGTCACAAAGGGTAAGGCCGACCTCGAATACACAATGAAGGTCGAATCAATTCCTGATTTTGATCCTGTTGATCCTGAAACACTCAAATTCACAAAACTGGTACATGAAGCCGACCAGAAGGATATTGATGAGCGTTTGAACGAGCTGGCCTCTTCACAAAAGACATATAAGAAGAAGGCCAAGACGGCTAAAGCCAAGAAAGATGATGCGGTTCTAATCGATTTCGTTGGTACAGTTGACGGCGAAGCCTTTGAAGGCGGCGCAATG
>CAYZGF010000192.1:0-4515 GCA_964477595.1 uncultured Algimonas sp. | reverse complement strand
AATTTTGCACGGGCGATATCGCTGGCCCGTTCCGCGGCCCCGCGCTTTGCGGACTTCGCGTCCAGCATATCGGCAATATCCCCCACGGGGGCCGACAGGCCGGATATACCGGCGCCTATGAGACGGTAGCTTTTTTGTCCGTCAACTTCTGCTTCTAAAAGAGGCTCCAATTCAGAGAATATTTTATCCGCAAGCTGGACGGGTTGCTGAAGGGTTCGACGTCGTGTGATCGATTTAAACTGCGCCGTTTTCAGTTTCAGCGTCACGGTCCGCCCAGCCAAGTCTTTCGCCTTGGATCGATCCGCCGTTTTTAAACAAACCTGCCAAAGCTTGTCCTTCAACGCCTCCATATCCGATATGTCCGTATTGAAGGTTGTTTCAGCTGAAACAGATTTTCTGTCACTCGTCGGATTAACGCGGCGATGGTCTTCGCCTCGCGCCAGTCTCGCAAGGCGTAACCCGTGATCGCCAAAGCGTTCCGCCATATCTTTGTCAGAGCGTTTGCGAACATCCGAAATTGTCCGGAGGCCGGCCTTTTCAAGTTTCGCGGCAAAAGCCGGCCCAATCCCATAGATAAAGCCAACAGATTGTTTGGCGAGAAAAGCTTGCGCATCGTCTTCGCCTAACACGGCAAATCCATTGGGCTTGTCGAGGTCAGATGCAGTCTTGGCCAGAAATTTATTATAGGACAGCCCGATAGAGACTGTGACACCGATCTCTCGCAAAATTTCATTTTGTAATTTGATGAGACTTTGAGCCGGACTGCGGCCATGTAAACGTTCCGTTCCGGTGAGATCTAAGAACGCTTCATCAATCGAAAGCGGCTCGACAAGGGGGGTGAGGGACCGCATCATCTCGCGAATGCGTCCACCCTCATAAGCATAGGTGTCCATGCTGCCTTTCACCACGACCAAGTTGGGGCAGAGTTTTAGGGCCTGAAACATCGGCATGGCTGACCGGACACCATAAACCCGCGCGTGATAACAAGCCGCTGAAACAACGCCGCGCCGGCCGCCTCCAACAACAATCGGTTTATCCCGGATTGCCGGATTATCCCGTTTCTCAATAGAGCAGTAAAAGGCGTCGCAATCCACATGTGCGATGGAAAGCTGAGTGAGCTCCGGATGTGAAATCGACCGCCGCGAACCGCAGCTAGAACAAATCTCAGCCAGAAAGCTATCGCCACCGCAATCCCGACAAAGTTTAGCTGTCTGTGTGGTGCGGGAACTCATTTTGATCTCTTATATAAGATTTAATATGTT
Source organism: uncultured Algimonas sp. (assembly GCA_964477595.1). Classification (GTDB taxonomy): domain Bacteria; phylum Pseudomonadota; class Alphaproteobacteria; order Caulobacterales; family Maricaulaceae; genus Litorimonas. The sequence continues at coordinate 3,253 of CAYZGF010000192.1, read as the reverse complement.
CATGCAATGTTCTCTTTGCTGGAACCTGTGTGAAAGCCCTGTGGAAGCCTTGTGGAGAACGCATCATGGTTAACCACAGGTAACCGACCGACACACCAAGATTTAAGGATATTCTGTCAGTGTCCGGTCAATAGAACAAGAGCAAGTGCCGCGGGCTAGACGGCGCTGTCAGTTTGGTGAATTGGGATTATGTTGAAGAAAATGTCGAAAAAAGTCCTCATTGTCGAAGATAACGAGCTGAACATGAAACTGTTCGCCGACTTGCTGGAAGCACATGGCTATGAGACGAAACAGACACGCGAAGGTTTGAAGGCCATCTCAATGGCGCGCAGTTTCAAGCCCGACCTTATTCTCATGGACATTCAACTACCGGAAGTATCCGGCTTGGAAGTTACCAAATGGATCAAGGATGACAAAGCGCTGGCGGATATTCCGGTGATCGCTGTGACGGCCTTTGCCATGAAAGGCGATGAGAAGCGCATCAGAGACGGTGGTTGCGAAGATTATATCGCTAAGCCAATCACAGTATCGTCCTTCCTCGCCAAAGTGCGGAAATTCGCTGAAGCTGCTTAACTAAGAGGAGACCGCCATGTCTGCGCGTATCCTCGTCGTTGATGACCTCGCTCCCAATGTAAATTTATTGCAAGTCAAATTGCAGGCGGAATATTATGACGTGCTGACGGCGCGGTCAGGCTATGAAGCGTTGGAAGTCGCGCAAAATGAGCGGCTGGATCTCATTCTCATGGACGCGATGATGCCCGGGATGGACGGGTTTGAGGCTTGCCGCCGGATCAAGAATAACCCTGCGACTTGGCATGTTCCTGTCGTCATGGTGACTGCGCTGGAGGAAACGAAAGACCGGATTCGTGGGTTGGAAGCCGGCGCAGATGATTTTGTGACCAAGCCGATTGATGATTTCAATATGATGGCACGTGTGCGCTCACTGCTCCGTCTGAAAATGGTGACGGATCAATTGCTCAGCCATACGGGCCATACGCTGTCAAATTCCCGCAGCCTGCTGGAGACGATTGAAAAGCAGAGAGGACGTATCCTCTTGGTCGAAGATCATGAACTCCATGCTGCCAAAGTTGCCAAACCTTTGCGGGAACATCATCAAGTCATCATTGAGAAGGACCCGATGAAAGCCATCCGTATGGCGAGATCCGGTATTGATACAATTATTGTCAGTCTTGTGAGCGAGTCATTTGACGGGCTGCGGGTCTGCGCCTCTATGAAATTTAATGAGGAAAGCCGGGATGTCCCGATTCTTGTGATCGGAGACCCCGAAGATGAGACCCGGTTTATCCGTGCCTATGACATTGGGATTAATGACACGATCATGCGGCCTGTGGAAATTCAGGAATTAAAGGCGCGAGTGAAGACCTTGATGCGTCGCAAATTCTACGCCGATTCCTTGCGTGAGAATTTCAACGAGAACCTTGAGATGGTGGTCGCTGACCCTCTGACGGGTCTCGGCAATCGCCGTTACTTTGATCGGACGATTGAGCCTTTATTTGACGCTTTGGAAACACGGTCGACCCCATTTTCAGTCATGGTTTTCGACATTGATCACTTCAAACGTGTCAATGACATTTTGGGTCATGATATGGGTGATCAGATCCTCAAGGAAATTGCAGCCCGCCTCGTCACAAATATGCGCGCTGTGGATGTCGTCGCCCGTTATGGCGGCGAAGAATTCATGATCGCCATGCCGGAAACGACAGCAGATGAAGCATTAGTCGCCGCCGACCGCGTGCGGGCCTTGATTGCAGGGACGCCGGTCTTTGTTGACGGAGAAGCGCTGCAAGTCACAACCAGTGTGGGTGTGGCGGAAGTCGAGTCCGGCGAAACGCTTCGGGATGTCTTCAAACGTGCCGATGACGCGCTCTATAAGGCGAAGCAGGCGGGACGAAACAAGGCCTTCCCAGCACAACTTCGCAAAGCCGCATAACGGCCATAAAAAAAGCCGCCCAAGCGGACGGCCTTCTTACTAGACTTCAGATCAGAGTTACTTGATCTTGCCTTCTTTGAAATCGACGTGCTTCCGCGCGACGGGATCATATTTCTTCTTGACCATTTTCTCGGTCATTGTCCGCGAATTTTTCTTCGTGACATAGAAATAGCCAGTCCCGGCAGTCGAGTTCAGGCGGATTTTAATTGTGGTAGGCTTCGCCATGACGGGGAGTCCTCATATTTCGTGTAATTCAGTTGCGCGCGGATAGGCGGTTAAGCTGCGCCTGTCAACCGATTGCGGGCATTGGTTCTTACGGGAATTGCAGCATTTTGAATTCGCCGCGAATGGCGCGGGAATAGAAGATACGCTCCGGCGGGCGGTCCGCTTTGAGAAAGCGCTCCAGCACTTGCAGCATCATATCCGTTGCTCGCTGGGTTTCCAGCTTTTCAATCTCGTCAAATGTGAACCATCCCACGTTCAATAACTCAGAACTATCAGAGATTTTCGGCGGTTTTTGGTCGCCCAGATGTTTGACGAAAAACCACGCATCGAATCGTTTATGGCGGTGCGGCGGCGTGACGGCGCGGCCAAAGACTTCAATCCCGGAGAGGTCGGGCAATTGCCCGGCTTCGCGGAACGCATCATAGCTGGCATTCGTCAGATTACGGTGAGTCTCAGACTCAGCGCCCAGCATGAGACCCGTCTCTTCCCATGTCTCCCGCACGCTGGCGAGGGCAATCGCCCGCGCTCGGCGGGGGTTACAGGCGGCTTCCAAGATGCGTTCTGTGCGTGGGGATAAATCGCCCGCATATTTGGCATAGCTATCCGCGCGGTCCACACGCCCGCCGGGGAACACATAAACGCTCGGCATGAAATCATGGCGTTTTGAGCGTTGTCCCATCAGAATTTTGAGGTTTTTGCCGGAGCCGCAGGTCAGAACCAGTGTGGAAGCCACACGCGGTCGTGGCGCGCGGTCCAACTGTTTGCGCTTAGCGCGTTCACCATCGGTAATTTTCATCTTCCCGACAAGGACGGGACCGGAATCTTTGATCGGGTCGGACATAGACGTGTGATGAAGGTTCATAGATTTGAAGACAAGCGAAAGCTGCTGCGGGCCATCATGGGGTCCGCCGAAAGTCATTTTTAGGCAGGACGTGCCCGCAGAGTTGATCTTCTGATGGATACCAGAAGAGGAAAAATGTTTTACAGAAGACCTTGTTCACTGGGTTGTAAGGCCAATGAACGACTCTGCGGCAATGGTTTTTGATGAAGCGGCCCGTCTGTCCTACGAGTTAAGGC
>CAYZGF010000191.1:0-4524 GCA_964477595.1 uncultured Algimonas sp. | reverse complement strand
ATGTCATCGGCAGTTGCAGGTCGAAAAAGAGCTGTCACGGGCGGCCTTTCAAAACTAAAAGGTCCGGCAAGCCGTCCGCCCGATGCGCCAGCAGTTGCCGTGTTAGATATCTATAGTCATAGCTAAAAGTGGTTTCAAGCCGCCGCAGATGACATAGAACTGGCTCCCGGGGTCAGGATCCCGCGGGAATGGCCCTCTGAAGTACCCATAATATCATATCAGATGTAAGCCCGAAAGGCGGGCCGGATTAAAGGCCATACAAAAACCACCTCATCTGAACAAATGAGATGGTTTGTGAGGATATAACCGCGGATATCTTCCGCGGATCACTGCAATTGATTTATTTAGTGTTGAGTGTCTTGGCCATATGATAATCCTTCAACGCTTCAATCTTAGAGCTTTCGACCATTTGTTGGAGTAGGTCAGATTTGCACTCGGCGAAAGTTTCTCCGGTATAGGACAACGTTTTGCGTTCTGCGGTGCAGGTTGCCTCGACTGTGTCAACGAGCTTGGCATAGACGGATGATAATCCGGCCTCGCTCTGGGTCTCGGATTTGCTGAAGCTAACTTCAACGACGAGGTCAGTCATGGTGACGGCATGGGCAGGTGCAGCCGACATGGCGGTCAGGGCGATCGCAGTCAGGCCCAACAGCTTGGCAGAACGGGAGCGTGTTTTAGACGAAATGGGCATATGTGTCTCCTTTGGACGGGCTATGTTGTATCAGACGCCAGATCGGGTTGACGTCTTGCATTCTGTCTATCGAGCCGCAGTTTTTACAGAAGTGACGCAGACGCCCATAAAGCTATGCAAAATTGCCGAGGGCCTTGGGCGGAATTCGACACGTTTTGCACAAAGCTATTTCGCGCCGCTATAATTATCGTTTACTTTCAATTGTTTGAATAATTTTATGGTGTGATGAAACTTTCATCACCCAGCCGAACACCGTTTAGCTATGCCGAAATAGCGGCATCAAGTCTCACGATTTTTCTTCCCGAAATCTCTTTTCAGAGCTATTATGAAGACCGAGGCTCCGCTGTGGAGGCCTTGAATTCGGCGTTTTTTTGGAGGCACTTATGTCCAAACGTCACCGCAAAACCAAAGACTTTCTCTCACGCTCTGAGGCCCTGATGGGCTATGAGGATGAGGATTGGTATCAAGCCCCGAAAGGCCGCAAGCCAAAGGGCAAAGAGCGTCGCCGCGCACAAAAGCTGGCCTTTTACGATATGGATTAAACAGGTTCACCGCCTGTCTCGGGTTCACTTTCGTCAACCAAGACTGCGGCTGTCGCCTGTCCCATAACGTTCACGCTACTGCGGAACATATCCGGTATGCGATCCACGCCCAGAATGAGAGCGAGGCCCGCCACGGGAATGCCAACGGCCTCTAGGGCCGGGGCCATTGTGACCACGCCGGAAGACGGCACTGGCGCCACCGTCAGTGAGACAAGAAACACGGCCACAAATATGCCGCCCAGCGCAGTGATGGCGAGCGGCACGCCGTAAATATGCGCCAAAAACACAATCGCCGCGCCTTGGAACAAGGCGCTTCCGGGTCGGTAAAGCGACGCGCCCAGCGGCACGATCAAATCCGCGACCGTTTCTGACACGTCGAAATTTTTCATGACCTCCTCGCGCGTGACGGGAATTGCGGTGGCTGTGCTGGTCGTGGAAAAGGCAATCGTGATCGCGCCCGACAGGCCCTTGAAAACAGCAACGGGGTTTATCTTTGCCCGCCACATCATAAGCGGCAGATAGACCAAAGCGAGATAGAGCCCCAAAGCCAGCACGACGCTAAAAATGAAAACGCCGAGACTTTGAATAATGCCCCAGCCCATTCTGGCTGTTGCGGGCGCAATTAGGCCGAACACGCCGACGGGCGCGAGATATAAAATCCACCACACCAATTTGATAAGGGCCGCAGAAATATCTTCTGCCCCTTGAACCATGCGGTCCCGACGGGGTTTTTCCAAAGTCCCGGCAGCCGCGGCAAAAAGTGCAGTAAATACAATCAGCGGCAAGATTGCCCCTTTGGCCGCCGAGGCGAATATATTGGACGGGACGAGGCCGACAAAAAACTCCGTCAGGCCCCGGAGCTGCGGGACAGTCACAGCATCCGCAGCCGGCATCGTCAATTCCGGCACAAAACGCAGCCCCAACGCCATGACGCCCATACCCATCAAAATTGCGGGGATAAGACTCACCCCGTAAAAGCCAAGCGTCCGCCCGCCAATGCGTCCCAAAGCCCGAACATCACCCAGACGCGCCACGCTGGCAAAAATGATTGTCACTACAAGCGGGATAACGATCATCCGAACGCCATTTATAAAGATCTGCCCAAAGGGCGCGGATCCATTGGCTATGGCATGAAAAACAGGATTTCCCGTCGCCGCCGCCAGCAGCCCAACAATAAGTCCCGCCACCAGACCCGCTGCGATTAATTTATTCAGCATTATCTTCCCCCTGCATGGCGAAGAGATGCCCTGTCCAAAAACAAGACGCAATCAAAACGATAGGGAAAATATTGAGGTGGTACGGGCGGTCGGAATCGAACCGACACTCCAAAGGAACGGGATTTTGAATCCCGCGCGTCTACCAATTCCGCCACGCCCGCATACCATACAAAACTCATGACGATGAGTAGTTGCAGCCTTCTATTCATTTCGATTGATGCGTCAACCGTTTTGGCCATAAAGCTGCCCTTAACTTGCAGAAGATAGAGACGGTATATGAAAGGTAAGTTGGCATTTTTGGAACGGTGGTATGAGAGCACCAAGCGCGCGGCGGGACATCGCCATGCGACGCCGATCCTTTGCGTCGTGTCCTTTGCTGAAAGTTCCTTTTTTCCGATCCCTGTCGACATCATGTTGATGCCCATGGTGCAAGCCCGCCCAAAGGACTGGTGGCGATTAGCCCTGCTGGCGAGTTTCTTTTCCGTGCTCGGCGGCATTTTCGGGTATTTTTTAGGCTTGTTGTTTTTTGAAACGATCGCACAGCCGCTGCTGGAGAGGCTTGGCAAGGCTGAGAGCATGGACAGCTTTCGCGCCAGCATTCAGGAACATGGCGGTCTTTGGGTCTTTGGGGCCGGTTTCACGCCTTTTCCCTATAAAGTCATCACCATTATGAGCGGCGCTGTGCCCGTGGGCTTTGGCATATTTGTAGCGGCGAGTGTTTTATCCCGAACCTTACGGTTTTTCTGCGTGGCCGGTATCGTCCGCATGTTCGGCGGAACGGCGGAACGCTGGATGAAAGACCATTTTGCGATCTTCACAATTGGTCTCTTCGCGCTTCTCGCCGCGCTTTATTTTGGCCTGAAAGCCCTATTCCCGCATTAAACCAATCGTACGGGAAAAGCCGTAATCTGCAAAAGCCTGCGCCCGGATGGCATCTGTGTCCGGTCCTATGAGGAAAGCTGTTTCAGGATGCGGGGGAAGCGCACCTTTCGGGATGTCTGACATCACATCTTCCAGCCGCCGTGCAATCGCCTCACCGCTATCGATCCAATTGACGCTTTGTTTGACAGCAGCGCGCAGCTCATCTCTCAACAAAGGAAAATGCGTACAGGCGAGCACAACGCCGTCTACATCCGCGCCAATGCGACCTGCAAAGAGCGGCGCTATTTCTTCGCGCAAAATGTCCATATCAACAGTCTGTCCTGCCAGTTTCTTCTCTGCCTCCGCGACGAGCCGTGTCGAGCCTTGCAACAGCACATGACAATCCGGCGCGAAATTCGCGATGAGGTCGTCAACATATTTGCGGCGCACCGTGCCGGGTGTTCCCAAAACGCCAATAGCGCGGGTGAGCGATTTTTCCGCAGCAGGTTTAATTGCCGGGACCACGCCGATCACCGGGATTTTCACGGCGGCCCGAATAGATGGCAATGCGGTCGTTGAGGCCGTGTTACACGCCACGACCAGCGCATCAGGATCCAACATATTTACGAGTGTCGCCAGCAGACCCGGCAAACGCGCGCGAAGTTGCGGTTCTGTTTTACTGCCATAGGGCCGAAATTCATCATCCGCAGCATAGGAGAGATAGGTGTCAGGCAAGCGTTTGCGGATTTCCGACACGACGGAGAGGCCGCCGACGCCGGAATCAAAAACGAGGACATGATGGCCTGACTGAGACATATCCCGCTCTCTGCCAAGACAAGGTGAGTAAATCATGAAGGAATTGCGGCTGAATTCGGTTTCCTTTCGCGCGGCCCTCCCCTATCTCGACGCGCATGGCTCCACCGCTTTTAACATTGAAAGATATCGCCCTGACATTTGGGTCAACGCCTCTACTGGAACGGGCCGATCTGACCGTGCATGCGCGTGACCGCCTTTGTCTGGTTGGACGTAATGGATCGGGGAAATCGACACTGTTAAAAATTGCGGCCAATCTGGTTGAACCGGATGCGGGTGAGCGATTTGTAAAACCCGGAACAAGCTGGCGATATCTGCCGCAGGACCCCGACCTTTCGGCCTTTGCCGATGTCGAAAGCTATGTCCGCGACGGACTTGTCGGGGCGGATGACGGATTTCG
>CAYZGF010000190.1:0-4612 GCA_964477595.1 uncultured Algimonas sp. | reverse complement strand
ATGTTATTCTTGGCTATCTGTTCATGCTCAATATAGTTAGTCCCAGCAATCCAACAGCACGACAAGTTTACGGTATTCTATCAAGCGTTGTTGAGCCAATTGTAGCGCCATTCCGAAAAATCATTCCACCTCTAGGAAGACTGGATATGGCCTTCCTATTCACTGCCTTATTGATTATCTTTATCAATGGCACACTAATCCCACAATATATTCTCCCGGCACTTAGATAAACGCTACCCTTTCGGACGGTCCAGTAGGCTGTCCAGACGTTCGGCCAAATCATTACCCTCTTCGGGCGCAACACCCGGATCATCGGGCTGAACGACCGGCTCTAAGATTTCATCCTCAGGCTCTTCCGCGGTGGGCTCAACATCCGGAACGCCCGGTAGACGCAGCGGCGCTCGGCTGTCGAAACGCGGATGAATAAGCTCGCCCGTATCGCCGAATGAGAATACCAAACGCCGCCAATCCTGCGGCGTATAATCAAAACTCTCTCCACTTGGGTCGAGGTCGGACCAATCTGCTTCACGCGGAGCGGTAGCAGCCCGTTGTAACCAAAGCCGTGCATCCGTCGGATTATTCAACCGCTCCTCGGATTGTGCCGCCAAAATACAGAGCCGTGACGACGGCGTTTCTTCCGCACGTAAAAGCGGACTCAGCAGCGCCCAAGCTTGCACGGCATCGCCGCGGCGAAGATGATCCTCCGCTAAAAGAATTTTTGTCTCGCGATGATCCGGGGCCTGTTTGACCAAAGCGGCCAAGCGCTTATCCCGCGTCTTATTATCCGCCCCGTCCAGCAAATCGAGGAAAGAGAGAGATAGTGCCGGATGAGCCGACTCCCCCCAGCTCTTCTCAATCAGTTTCGCAGCTGCCTTGGGATCGTCCTGAATTTTATAGAGCTTCGCCGCCAAGGCTGAAGCCGGGGCAAATTCAGGTGCCAGCGTGTTGGCTTTCACGGCCAATTCGAGGGCCTGACCATATTCACCCGCATCATGGAGGCGGTCAGCTTCAGCCGTATTCAAAACGGCGCGACGACGACGCGCCGCAGTCTTTTCAACATGTTTACGTTGCTCACCCGTTCCGAGTGTTTCTTCTGCGTCCATCCATTGGTGGTTGGCCACCTCGGCCTTGAACAATGTGTCAAACGCCCAACGGGCTTCCGGATTGGCGATATAGGCTTCGCGGGATTGCTCAATCGCGCCCGGTAAATCGCCCGTCGCCAGCATATTCTGCGCCAGACCTCTTTGGCCTGTGGCCCGTGTTTTTTCACTTTCCAGCATAGCCTGATAATGCTCGACCGCGACGTCATTATCGCCTGCGGCTTCCGCAGACAGCGCAGAAATCACGCGGCCTAATTCGGTTGATCCAATAAGGTTACGGGCGACTTCGGCTTTTTTTCGCGCTTTTTTAACGTCGCCTTCTGCACCTGCCAGCAACGCTTCTTCCATAGCGTCCAAAGCGCGGTTGCGACGGCGCAAGCCAACACCGGATTTGACGCGGCGTGGCAAACGCCAGAGCCAGAGGAAGAGCGACCATAATCCGATCAAAGCCAGTGTTCCGAATACGCCGCCAACGATGACGGCCTGCCAAGAGAAGCTAATCTCGCCAAAAGCTAAAGGACCGGATGTCGCCGTCGATTTAAGTGTGAGGAAAACATCACCCCCGACCCAAAAAAGCAATAAGAGCAGAGCGACTAAAAAGCCGAGAATTGTGATCACATATTTTGTCATAAACTGGCTTTCACACTTTTATACCAAGCTTGCCCGGTGGTTTGTACATCCGACGGGAGGCGTTCAAATTTTTCCGCTGCAGCGGCCAAACGGCCTTCACTTAAATCCGCTTCTATACCGTCAATCAAGGTCAACGGATCATTCGCATCTTTCACGCGAATATGGCGAGATAAGGCCTTTTCGATCATGCCACCTGTCTGGTTGTCTTCCACGGCCTCAATCAATTGCGCTTTTGGGAAGGCCAATATGGACACGCGTTCCACAACGGGTTTTGGGGGCGGACGATTTTCGAGCTCGGTGAGACGCGCAGTGAGTTCAGACATCATGTCTTCGTCCATCACTGCGACAGGATCCGCATTCTGAACCTCGTCAATTTCAGTTTCAAGAGCTGCGAGACGATCCATAACTTCCGTCGGTACGCTTGGCTCTGATTGTTTTTGAACAGCTGTTTCAAGTGCCGTGAGGCGCGTTTCCAGCTCTGAGACATCCGGCCATTGAAATCCGTCCGCTTGCGCATCTTGCAAAGCCGTCAAAGCTTCCGGGTCAATCTCAGGGTTTGGTGCTGACTCTAATACATCCAGACGTGCCTCAAGGTCCGATAAATCAACGGGTTCCATCTCTCTCGCATTTGCTTCGCGTGCAGCCGCCTCAGCTTTCGTAAGACGGTCGCTGATTTGGTCCAATCTGGATTGCACAGGTGACAGATCGACCTGCGCTTGCGGAACAGGCTCCGGCGATAGCCGGGTCAAAGCTTCATAAACGCCGTACCCACCCGCGGCCGCCCCCAACAAACCGGCCAAAAGCCCCGTTAAAATAAAGGCTTTCCAAGGGGACTTCGCAGGCGGCGCGTCCGCTTCCGGCTCGAGCTCGGGTTCTGACGGCTCGGCGACAGGCTCTTGGTTGTCTTCGATCATGTCTTCATAATCCATGAGATCAACTTAGGTTGCCTTACCCCCTCACCGCAAGGGCTGTGGGCTAAGCTGATTTTGCAGCCATAATCAGTTCATCTTCGCGGGGACGAGCTGCAATCCGGATGGATTTCAATTCGAGACCAGCCAACTCATCCGCCGTGGCTTGACTGATACAGACCGCAGACAGTCCGGATAAAGCCCCGCCCTCTGCTAAACCCGCAAAAACCTTGGCGGCCAATGGGGAATAAAATGCAACAAGCTTTGCCTGTGCCTTTGGCCAGACAGGTCTTGGAACGGAACGATAGACTTTGACTCGGTCCGCTGAATAGCTTTCAGCATAAAGGTCTTCGACAATAGATCCCCGCACATGCCAGCCCGAAACATGACAGACGGCTTGCGAGGCAGGGAAATTTGCAAGCACCCAAAGCGTGACATCTGCCGACGTCCCATCAACGGATACGACGTCAGAAAACCCTGCCTTTCGCGCATGTTCAGCCGTCGCATCCCCCACACAAATGGCACGTTGTCCATTACAGGCGACATGATCAACACCGTTTTTGGAGGTAAAAATCAGGACTGTGTCATGCGGTAGAGGAGCATGCTCTACGGGCTCAATTTCTAAGAGGGGTTCCACGAGAGGATCAAAACCTGCACCCCGCCACACCTCTGCACTTTCATCCGCGGCAGGACGCGTTCTGGTGATCCAGATTTTAGTCATCAAATGTAATCCGTCCGCCAACTTCCACGCGAACGGCCTCACCCATCTTGTAGCCTAAATCATAAGCTTCCAGTGCCGTTGAAACTTTACCGCTTACCTCTTGCGACACGCGCAAGGACCCGTCCTTGGCCAAAATTTCACCGCGCAAGACAAGATTACCCCCATCACATCTGGCCAGTGCGGCAATCGGTGTGCGGCAGTTTCCGTCGAGAGCGCGGAGAAAAGCGCGTTCGGCTGTGATTTCCAATTCAGACGTCTTATCATTCAGGGGCGCAATAATTTCTCGTAAATCCTCACGGTCGCGGCGAATTTCAATCCCGATCGCCCCTTGTGCCGGGGCTGGCATCATCACGTCCGTTTCAACAGCTTCCGTTATCCGCTCATCTTGTTCCAAACGTCTCAGCCCTGCACAGGCGAGCATGGTCGCATCGCAGACACCGTCTTCTAGTTTACGCAGACGCGTTCCGACATTTCCGCGCAACAGACAAAACTTTAAGTCCGGTCGCATTGCAGCGAGCTGAGCCCGTCGGCGTAAGCTTGCGGAGCCTATCAACGCGCCTTTGGGCAAATCGGCTATGGATTTGTGTTTAACTGAAATAAAAGCATCGCGCACGTCGGCGCGTGGTAGGATCGCACTCACAACCAAATCCCGATGCCCGACGGTCGGGACGTCCTTCATTGAATGGACGGCCAAATCGATGGAGCCGTCCAGAAGCGCCAATTCCAACTCCCGCGTGAACAGGCCTTTGCCGCCAAAGTCCTTCAATTCACCTTTAATGGTGTCGCCGCTGGTCTTGAGGATCTTAATGATGACCTCTTGCGGCGCACGACCGGAGGCCTCGCAAATCAGGCGTTGCACCAAATTTGCTTGATAAAGCGCCAGCGGTGACCCGCGTGTGCCGATAATGAGCGGAGGTGATTGCATAATGTGGAGTCAGTCCTTAGGTCAGCGACATGGCAAATGCCCTGAAAACAGAGACAAAACAAGATAGCCCGCTCACCGTCTTAGGCTTGGAGTCTTCCTGCGACGAAACCGCGGCCAGTGTGCTGCGCCGTCATCCGGACGGACAGGTGGAATTGCTCTCCAATATCGTTGCCAGCCAGGACGAAGAACACAGCCCCTTTGGAGGCGTCGTCCCGGAAATTGCCGCGCGCGCCCATATGCGAAAAATTGAGCCCATTATTGCCAAAGCGCTCAAGAGTTCGGGCCAAAGCTGGGATCAAATTGACGGTATCGCGGCCACAGCCGGACC
>CAYZGF010000189.1:0-4643 GCA_964477595.1 uncultured Algimonas sp. | reverse complement strand
CGGTGGACAGGTGAAGTAATGAGGCCGTTCTCCAAAACGTCACAGCCGTAGGGTCAGCCTTGCGTAAAACACTTTTCTACTTTGGTACTCCATCGTGAGTGCTGACCCTACGGGCCGTCCTAACTGCCCCAACTAAGACTTCGGACAGCTCTAGTTGAAACTAAAGTTTCAACGGGACGGGCTGTTAGCAATCCCGCTTGGCTGCGCCTCACGCTTTCATCACTTGCCCCCGACGCGCGTGATGCCTAGACCAAACAAAACGATAATCAGGGGACAGTTCATGTCGCGTATTCATAATATTCCATTGCTTTTACTTGTGGTCATTGCCGCCGCTCTGGCCGTTGCATTTTGGGCATTAGGCGCATCTTGGTTGGCGGATCCGATTGCGCCGGGCGGAACTTATCTGACAAAATCGATTGCGGGCTTGGCCAAAGACGCTTTGTTCGTCCCGCTGAAACCCCTCATGTATGCGCTGATCATTTTATCTATTGGCTCCAGCCTCGCGATTTCTACGGGCGGGGCAGGCGCAAAATTCATTCGGGTTTTGGGTTTTTTCGTTGGGTTCTCCCTGATCGGCATGGCGATCGCTGTTACGAGCTATTTCCTATTCTCCGGATTGAACGTGTTCCCGAGCGAGGGGCCGGCGGGGGAGATGAAGCCATCTGCCCCCTTTATGGCGAAAATTTACGGCGTGGTGACATCGGCGCTCATGATTTCTATTTACACCGGTATTGTTCTCGGCTCAGCGCTCAAACGACTGGATTTGGGGCGTGAGGCGGATAAAATTTCTGACCTCTTCATCGCGGGCTTTAGAAAGTTCCTGCAATATACAATTCCACTGGCCGTCTTTGGCGGCGTAACGATTGCCTTGGCCGATGAGCAAGGTGTTGCAAATCTGGGCAATCTGGCGCGTATTCTTTTGCCCTACGGCATTGCGATGGGCTTGACGTGGTTGGTCATTGTTTTTGTGACGTCGCGCATTCAAGGACGCGGCATCGGCTTTGTATTGCGGGCTGTTGCTCCTCAGGCCTTGGTCGCGTTCTCGACCTCTTCCTCCATGGCAACGCTTACCGCCACAAAAGAAGCCTGTAGCGAATTGGGGGCGAATGGGGATGAATCGACACCGTTCTTCACAGTTGGCGCTACGATTAATATGGTGGGTACGTTGATTGGCCTCTTATTGGTCTGTCTCTATGCCATGTCCGCTTTTGGTCTGACGGTCGGAATTGGGGACGCCTTATTAGTGGGACTGCAATCCATGATTTACGCAACGGCCGCCGCCGGTACGCCAAGCGCGTCCGTTGTTCTCATCCAAGATATTTTGACCAGCCAAGGCGTGTCTCCGGAATATGCATCATTTGTGACGACGCTTATCCTGACGATTGATGTGCTGATTTTGGACCGTATTCGGACCGTGTTGAATACGCAGTCGGACTCTATGAGCACGGCTAACGGCCTGAAGCTTTATTACCGCAAGCCGGAGGTTCTGGAGGCAGAATAGTCAAATAAAAAAAGCCGCCTGTGTGACATAGGTTTGGACCTAAATACACGCAGACGGCTTTGATTTGTTAGGGTTGAAAAGCGCTTTAGCTCTGATCTTCAGGGAAGGTAATCGCAGAGCCCAGGTTCTCCAGCACTTCACGGGCGTTAAAGGTCTGCGGGCCTTTCACGCCGGTACCATTGCCAAATTTGACCTCTGCCGTAGCGCGATATTTCGTAATTTCCCGCACGTCATAATCGTCAAAGAAAGGATCATAGAATGGGTCGAAGAACCCGCGACGGCCAAAGCCGCGCCCACGATTAAACCCACCAAAGCGGGAATAACGATATCCGCGCGACCAGCCATAACGTGGGCGGTAAAAACTATACCCGAAATAGGGGTCATAGCCGAAGCCGGCTCCGACGCCGGGTGTGACGCGAATCTTCTGATTTTTCTCAAGATCACGTTCTTGCAAGGTAAAGGTCTCAAATCCGCGCTCAATGGCCATTTCGGCAGAGCGGTAAAGCAGATAATTCTCAACGGTTTCACGCTTGGTCAGAGAGTTCCCGCCAAATGTGATCCGGGCTCGGTCATTCTCAATCATTTGCTGGGAAAAGCCGTCAAATCCGCCGGGTTCAGAGGCCGGTTGATAGGGCGTGGCCGTCGCGCAAGCGACCAAGGCGAGAGCTGAGGCCGCGACAAGAAAATGACGCAGGCTTTGGCTGGGAGAATTGAACAATTTTGTCATGGGGGACTCCTTTCGAACGCGCTGTTAAAGCTTTCAACCTGAATATAGGCTGAAATTATGTGTTAAACTTATGTCATTCAGACGCGTCTGACATCTCATTTTGCTGTGAGACTAACGTGTTCACCTGCGGGTTGTTCCAATCCAGCACGAGCGACACCAGTGCCCAGAGTGAGAGCAGGCCCGCCAACCCGGCCATGATAAGGCCTGACCAAAACGGCAAAGGCGTATGGGACACAGTCAAACTGCCAAGCCCTATCCAAGGCAACATCAGAAAGAGCGTCCAGAGGAGATGTCCGCGTTTTGCCCCATATTTGTGAGCCTGACGCGCAAATTTAGCCACAAGTCCAAAAGGAAGAATTGCAAAGGCAAATAGGAGGGAGGTCAGAACAAAAGCTGAAACCAAATGCTCGGGCCGCGTGTCATTTTCCGCAAAACCCAGAAAAAACCAGATGGCCGCACTGAAAGAGAGGAGCGTTCCGAGGGCCGCCAATCCTAATGCCAAAAGGTCTGCTTGACGACCGATTGGTGCGATTTGATCCGCATCTTTTGCAATCGGGATTAAACTCTCTTCGCTCATATCAGACTGCTTAGGGCTGAATGCACGATCTGTCACATGAAACAGTTAGAAATATTTAGGAAGATAGTGAAACATAGGGTGGTTGGACACTGATCCCATGAGCTTTCATCCTCACTTTATAAATGAGGAGAGAGTGATGAGACATATTTTAATACTATCCGCAGGGCTGTGTGCGGCCTGGTTATCGGCGCCCTGCACCGCGCAAAATTCAGATTATGAAAATGCGATGCTCGGGCAGAATATGGAGGCCCGTATCGGCGTCACGATCCCGTTTGGCGGTGATGGAAAGTCCACAAAAAGGAAGCCACAGCTTGAATTTATTGGTCGGCGCAGCGGATCAAATCAGCGCTCAATCGATTGGGCGATGAAGCCAGAGCATGACCGGAATGAATTTGTTGAAACGCGCTTGGCACTGACGCTGACAGACACACCTGAACTTCGATTGAATGATCATCCGCTCTACAGTTTTGAAACAGACTCTGCAGAGGTCAGTGACGGCGTAAAAACAGCGGGCAAAGTCGCGCTAGGTGCGGGCCTTATTACCTTAGCCGCAGCGGTCGTATTCGTCGGTGTGTTGGCGATTACTTATGAGTCTGACTATGAATAAGACAGGCTTACCAGCCTGTACGGATGAATTAACTTGTTTGTACGGACGGGGTAAATCTTGATTTATATTCTCACCGGTCTCTAGGTTTCTCGCAAACATAAATTATGCGAGTTGATGATTATGGATGAAAAGAAGAGCGAACGTTTGGAAGTCCGGTTGGGCTTTCAAGAAAAAACAGATTTCGTTGAAGCCTGTGAATCTCAGGGCGATACGCCCTCTTCGGCACTCCGGCGCTTTATTCGGGGGTATGTTCGACGCGCGGATGCTGATTTACTGGCAAGCGCTTGGCGGGGTGTAAGTCGGGGCCGAAAGACGGGTTTGTTATTAGGAGGCGTAGGTCTGATTGGGTTGCTCATCGCGGGTGCCACCGTGATGCGGTCACCGGGTTATATTGAAAATACGGATATGGAGGCCCTTACGGCCCAACTCGGTCAAAAAGCCGACGGTCCCTATGAAAAAATAGACCCGAAGGATTTTCCGAAACGTGTGGCGGACAAACCGTCGCCAATCTCTATGCCTGAGATTGAGTCCACTCGCTTTGCAGAATTAGACAAAAACAGTGACGGTTTTTTGCAAAGAGGCGAAATGCTAGCCAATGATCATCACATCCATCGTGTTTTAGACATTG
Organism: uncultured Algimonas sp.; assembly: GCA_964477595.1. GTDB lineage: Bacteria > Pseudomonadota > Alphaproteobacteria > Caulobacterales > Maricaulaceae > Litorimonas. The sequence continues at coordinate 603 of CAYZGF010000189.1, read as the reverse complement.
ATAATGAAATCGGAATTTCTCCCGCTGAGTTTTATACCAAGGGCGTAATGCATTATCGGGTCGCCAAAAGCTGGGAGATGAGAAAAGCGGGGGCCGGATATCAATTCAAGCATGAGGGCAAAGTTGACGACATCACGGTGACGTTCGATCTGACACAAAACCCGGTTCTGATCTATGCGGCGCGGCCGTTGGAAGATGCTGTAAAATCTCAACCGGACAGAACGGTGATTTGGACCGCTGATGTTGTCCCGCCATATCTTACCTGGACGAATGATACACATCCTATCCGCGAATAAAAAAACCCGCCCCAACCAGAGTTTTCTCTGTGTCGGGACGGGCGCTCTCCCCCTCGCAGTATCCTGCGAAATTAGGTGGTTATTTAATGAGCGATAACAGCCAGCAATAGCAAGGCGATGATGTTTGTGATTTTGATCATCGGGTTAACTGCTGGTCCGGCCGTGTCCTTGTAAGGATCACCAACTGTGTCGCCGGTCACGGAAGCTTTATGCGCTTCTGACCCTTTGCCGCCATGATGGCCGTCTTCGATGTATTTCTTGGCATTATCCCAAGCGCCGCCACCGGCGGTCATGGAAAGGGCCAGGA
>CAYZGF010000188.1:1786-4650 GCA_964477595.1 uncultured Algimonas sp. | reverse complement strand
AAAGTGCTGCCGCAAAAACGGGTGCGCTGAAATTTTCGAGATCATTGATGCCTTCTCCGATCCCGATGTGATGGATGGGCAGGCCGTATTTATCTGACAAGGCGACCAGCACGCCGCCTTTGGCTGTGCCGTCAAGTTTTGTCATAATTAAACCCGTAACATCCGCCGTGTCGCGGAAAGCTTCCGTCTGCATCAGGGCGTTTTGACCGACCGTCGCGTCCAGAACGAGGATGGAATGATGTGGTGCGGTCTCATCTTGCTTCCGGATGACGCGGATAATTTTGGACAGCTCTTCCATCAATTCCGTCCGGTTTTGCAAGCGGCCCGCTGTGTCGATCATCAGAATGTCGACATCTTCATCACGGGCGCGTTTGATCGCATCGAAAACCAACCCCGCAGCGTCCGCATTTTTTTCGGCACTCATGACGGGTGCGCCTGCGCGGTCGCCCCACACAGTGAGCTGTTCAACCGCTGCGGCACGGAATGTATCGCCCGCTGCGATCAAAACCTTCTTGCCTTGATTGGTATATTTATTTGCGATCTTACCCAGCGTCGTGGTTTTGCCCGACCCGTTCACGCCGACAAACAGCATGATTTGCGGCTTGGCCATGCCGAACACAATTGGTCGTTCCAGCGGCGTGAGAATGTCTGAAATGACATCGGCCAGCGCAATTTTAACTTCGAGGTCGGTCACCTGCTTATCGAATTTATCCTCGCGCAGGCGGTCCGTGACTTTGGACGCCACGCCGTAACCAAGGTCGGACATGACGAGGATATCTTCCAAATCCTCAATCGCGGATTCGTCCAATTTGCGTTGGGTGAAGGCGGCTCCGACTTGGTCGGACATACGCGACGTCGATTTGCGTAAGCCCGCAGAAATGCGGCCCATAAAACCGCCTTCTGCGAGCGGTTCCGGCTCTGGCGTGATTTCAGGGAGACCCGCTTCCGCACGTTTGGCGGCGCGTTCTTTCTCGGCCAATTTTGCGGCTTCGCGTTCTGCGATCTCTCGCGCGGCTTTTTCTTCAGCGATTTTCGCGCGCCGCTCGGCTTCTTCCGCTTCACGTTTCAGGCGCGCGGCTTCCGCTTTTTCTGCGGCAATGCGTTCCGCTTCAATCCGTTCGGCTTCCAGTCTTTCACGTTCCAGCCTTTCGGCTTCCAGACGGGCCGCTTCCTCAGCTTTGCGCTTGGCCTCTTCTGCCCTCCGCGCCTCCTCACGAGCTTTGGCCTCGGCTTCCTGTTTCGCTTTCAGAGCGGCGGCTTCGGCTTCATCTTTGGCTTTGGCGAGCGCGGCTTCTTCTTCCGCTTTGATGCGCGCGGCCTCGGCAGCTTCGGCGTCTAATCGAGCCTTTTCTTCGGCAGCGCGTTTGGCCTCTGCCTCAGCAGCTTGACGTTCGGCTTCCGCTTTGCGGGCGGCCTCTTCTTCGGCACGTTTCGCGGCTTCGGCTTCAAGACGCGCAGCTTCTTCTGCGGCTTCTTGTTCTTTACGAGCGCGTTCTTCAGCGAGCTGTTTGGCGCGGGCCACGTCGCGGGCGGCTTGGATTTCGGCGAGGCGTTTTTCCTCAAGCTCACGTGCAGCGGTTTCTTCCGCGCTCAGCCCTTGCGAGGCTTCGTCTTGTTTCCGGGCAGAGGCGAGGGCGGCCGCGTTAATGGCCGCCATCCGCGCTGCCATTTTTTCATCGACGAGTTTCTGCGCTGCGGCTTTTGCGGCGGCTTCTTCGGCGAGCTTCTCGGCTTTGGATTTAAAGCCGAGTTTGCTCAGAAACCCTTTTTTCTTTTTCTCAGCCAATGACCTGTCCTATTAAATGCTCGTGCGTCGCATCTGTGATGCGAACTCGTGCCAAGCTACCTGCCGCGCCTTTTATATCAAGGGGTGGATTGTCCACCTTCACCATTGAAAAATCCGGGAGGCGTCCGAGACCTGTTTCCTCAAAAAGGGCTTCATCTGTGTCGCCGATCCGTGTTTGCAAATGTGCAGCCTTTTCCGCTGCTCCCGCTTCGCGCAAAGCTTTCGCCCGCGCTTTGACGATATTGCCGTTGACGGGCGGAATTTTCGCGGCCGGGGTCCCTTCGCGTGGAGAGAAGGGGAATACATGTAACCAAGGAATGCCGATCTCTGAGACTACGCTCAGTGAGTTTTCGAACATATCGTCATCTTCGGTGGGGAAGCCCGCAATAATATCTGCACCAAATGTAAATTCGGGACGGGCTGTTTTTAGACGCTGACAAAGTTTAATCGCATCAGCCCGCGTGTGACGCCGCTTCATGCGTTTCAAAATCATGTCATCTCCCGCTTGGAGCGAGAGGTGGAGATAGGGACTCATCCGTGTGTCTGTTGTGAGGAGATCAAAGAGAACGTCATCGACTTCGGCCGGGTCTATTGAAGATAATCGTAAACGCGGGAGTTCCGGAACCAGTTTCAAAATGCGCCGAACGAGGTCACCCAAAGGCGGCGTGCCGGGCAGGTCGCCACCCCAGCTGGACAGGTCCACGCCTGTCAGAACAACTTCATTATAGCCCTGCCGAACGAGGGATTTAACAGACCCCACAATTTCGCCTGCAGGGACTGAGCGTGAGTTTCCACGACCATAGGGAATGATGCAAAATGTGCAGCGATGATCGCAGCCATTTTGGACTTGTAGGAAAGCGCGGCTCCGCGATTGGGACTTCACCAGCGGCGCGTTCTCGCTGCCCATAAATTGCGGCGCAGTCTCTCGCACGCTCATAATATCATTGACGCGAATACGTTCTGTCGGTGCGTCAGGGCCGAAACTCATCGGGTTCATTTTTTCATGATTTCCGAGGACTTGGTCGACCTCACCCATATCTGCAAACATGGTTGGATTAATCTGCGCGGCGCAGCCCGT
>CAYZGF010000188.1:0-1686 GCA_964477595.1 uncultured Algimonas sp. | reverse complement strand
CCATGTGGTGGAGATAGGGCAGTTGGTCAAGCCATGCGGGCAGGCGGGCCTAAACAGTTGAACGCGTTTAGGAATATAGTCTTATCCACAAGAGGCATGTTCGCTAGGCTCGACTCTTTTCATATGTTCGTCTTTTGTTCTAATTATGACCTTGCCAACACCAGATGAATTACAGATCCGTTTTGCGGATGATCCGAAACGCATGTGGAAAATGTTTCTCGATTTTGACAGCTTCTTTGCCCATGTCGAAAAACAGGATGACCCCGCACTTTGGGATAGGCCGGTGGCCGTGGCACCGACGCCGTCACCGCATTCCGGCGTGATTGCCTGTTGTTACGCGGCGAAAGCGCTTGGGGTGAGGCGCGGGATGAAGCGGGCGGAGGCTGAGGCGCTCGCCTCCGGCATCGTCTTCCGTCATGCCCGTCATGATGTTTATATTGAAAAGCACCACGACATTATAAAAGTGATCGAAGCGCATGTTCCGGTCGAGAAAGCGTGGTCCGTCGATGAAATGTCGATTGATCTGAAAGTGATGGAACTGACCAAGGCGATTGATCTCGTCGCGGCGATCAAGGCGGATTTGGCGACTGTATTGGGACCGCATGTCACGGCCAGTTTTGGGATTGCCCGCACGGGGCTACTCGCAAAAATCGCGGCAGAAATGAATAAGCCGGATGGATTGGTTGTCCTCCACCCTGACGATATGCCGGGGGCGATAAATGATTTGCCGCTCTCTGATATTCCCGGCGTCGCGCGGGGTATGGTGTCGCGTTTGCGGCGGGCTGGGGTCACAACAACGCAAGGGCTTCTCAGCCTTCAACCCAAACAAGCCCGAAAGATTTGGGGGAGCGTTGAGGGCGAACGTCTATGGCGGGCGCTTCATGGGGAAGATACGGAAAAACCCGAAACGAAGCGGGGCATGTTTGGGCATTCGCGTGTTCTGGCCCGAACATGGCGCAGTCCGGAGAAAGCCAATGAATGTCTCCGTATTTTATGCTCTCATGCGGCGCAAAGGCTGCGCGCTGACAGCTATTTTTGCACGCGCCTGAGCGTGTCAGTCAAAACGCAAAGCGGAGAACGTTACGGGCTGGCCCGCCATTTTCCGGCTGTCAGAGATGATTTCGCCTTGCATCGGCTTGTTGATGAAACGTTCAGCGCTATCTTGACGTCCGTTCGGTCTCGCAGTTTTTCTCAGGTCTCTGTGGTTCTCATGGGTATCGTGCATGAAAATGATATCGTCGGCGATCTTTTCACGGGTCGCCGCGATGATCCGCAACGGGATCGGGCCGTGCGAGCGATGGATGAAATTAATGCGCGTTATAAACAAATGGTACTGAAAGTCGGCGCACCCGAAGCGCTACCGGGCGGATATGACGGGATTAAAATCGCCTTTGGCCGCATTCCTGATTATGCGCCCCTATTGGACGTTGCAAAGAAAATGGATGGCCCGCGTAAACTGACAGCTTAGACCGCACCTTCACTTTCCAACTCGACCGGGCCTGTCATAATGACGTGATCGTCCGCCTCCCGCCAGTGAATATGCAATGTGCCGCCATCGACTTCGACAGTCACGTCACGGCCTGTGCGCTTCTGGCGGTGCGCTGCAACAACGGCGGCGCAGGCGCCCGTGCCGCAGGCCAGCGTCATGCCCACGCCGCGCTCCCAGACTTTCAGGCGGATGTGGTC